>NZ_CP147512.1:0-29173 GCF_037201985.1 Lwoffella lincolnii
AAAACGGCACATATGCCACCGCCAGTTTCTCAAATAACGCTGGGGCGGTTTTTCGTAAAGCTTCACTATCTGCCCCAGCAACGTTTTTTAGTCAATTTCCACTTTACAAGTACATACCACGTAAAATGATTAAATCCAGCCGTAACTTGGCTGGTACGTTTTCAATGCACAACTATAGCCGTGGCAAAGCAAAAGGTAATCCCCTAGGCGATGGCTCGGCAGTGATACCGCTTGAGACTCGATCTAAAACGCTGTATGACTTCAATTTTCATTTTACTAACCCATTAGAAGACAACACAGGTGATGCCATTGCTGGGCATACACTGATACTTGGGGCAACAGGTACAGGTAAGACTACCTTGCAATCAGCATTGACTGCGTTTGTGCAGCGTTTTAACCCTGCCATGTTTGTGCTTGACAAAGACAGGGGCATGGACATTTTTATCCGTGCATTGGACGGCGATTACTTCGCCATTGAAGAAGGTAAGCCAACTGGCATTAACCCTTTTCAGTTTAAAGATGGCCCAAAGTTAAGAGACTTTCTTAATGACTTAGTCATCGGTTGTGCCACAGACAAAGATACAAATTGCAGCAGTGAAGAGCAGAACGAGATTAAAAACGCTATCGATACAGTGATGGGCTTGCCGTTTGAGCTGCGTCGCTTCAGTGCGTTGCTACAAGCAATCGTTGACCATGGTGGCAACTCACTGTATCAGCGGTTGCTCAAATGGTGCAACACCGAAGAAAATGAAGGTCGTTTTGCATGGGTGCTTGATAACCCAGTAAACCAGTTTGACCCTGATGATTTTAAAATCGTGGGCTTTGATGTGGGGTCAATTTTAAAAGAGAACTATCAGCCAACCGAGCCGTTACTTGCGTGTTTGTTGTATCTAAAATCACAAATGGTTAAAAACCATAATCTTTTGTGTACGGTTGTGGAAGAGTTTTGGTTGCCGCTGTTATATCAAACACCACAGCGTATGATGCTTGATGTGTTAAAAACAGGGCGTAAACGTGGTGAGTTTATGATGCTTATCACTCAGTCACCTGAAGAAGCTATCGCATCACCAATTTTCCCTGCAATCGTACAGCAGACACCGACCAAGATACTACTGCCCAACCCTGACGCTGAATATAAGAATGAGCAGGGCGGTGGATACAGTCGCATCGGTCTGACCCAAAAAGAATTTATCCAGCTACAAAAACTGGCACTGGACAGTCGCACCTTTCTTATAAAGCAAGGGCATAACTCAAGCTTTGCAACCCTCGATTTATATGGTTTTAGTGATGAAATTGCCGTCTTATCGTCAACCAAAGAAAACGTTGATTTATTAGACAACATCATGGCTTATTTTGACAACAAGCCACCAAGCGAGATTTGGTTGCCGATCTTTTACGAAGCACGACGACGCAAGAAAAAGGCAAATCTGGATTTGGATGAATTGATGGATGAAGCCAAAGCAGAACTGGCAGAGTTAGAAGCTGCCTAAAGAAAAAAAGTATTGTTTACCGCCACATAGGCGGCTTAGAAAATAGGCTTAATAAGGAGTTTTTAATATGAAAACAGTAAATTTCTCAAAACAAGCAATCACATCAATCATGTCACTTGCTTTGCTTGCTCCAATCACGATGCCATCTCAAGCTGGCGTACCTGTGATTGATGTGTCAGCAATTGCTCAGGCGATTGTACAAGTCAATAATCAAATATCACAAATCAAGCAGCTTGATCAGCAGATCAAAGCGATTACAGATAACGGCAATTATGCTGATTTGCTTAATAATCCATTGGTACGAAAAGAGTTAAATAAATACCTACCCAAAGGCTATAACGACATCTTTGAAGCGGCAAGGGCTGGTGACTTAGGTGCATTAGAACAAGTCGCAAAAGCAGCGGCAGAGCGTGAGCGTCAAGCACAAACAACGCAAACTGGCATCGAACGACAGAAGTCAGTTGCATTGCTAACACAAGCTCAAATGACGCAAATGATGCAAGGCATGGACGTACGCAGTCAACGCTTGCAATCACTTGTTAATCGCATCAACACGACAACAAACATGGCACAAAAGCAGGATTTGATGAATACAATCAGTGCAGAGACTGCAATGATTAATCTTGAAATGAATAAGATGCTTGTGTTAATGAAGCAAGCGGAGCATCAAGAAAAGCTTGCTAATAGACAAGCTGGTCGTGAGTATGCAAAAAAAGCATTTCAATAATAAAAGCGGTTATAAAGGCGGTTTGGCATGGACTTATTTCAAAGCGTGTTTGAACGCATTGACAATACTGTAATTAACGACATTGCTGCAGGTACAGCAAATCTGCTTAACGTCGTTGCACCTGCCATCCAAGCTGTCTTTGTTGTCTATGTCATGTTTGTGGTGTGGTCATATTGGCAAAATGCAGCGTCAATCGAAGCGACAGCAATCGATATGATTAAACGCATTGTAGCTATCGGTTTAATACTCAGTTTGAGCGTAAATTTGAGCAGCTACAACGCTTATGTCATGCCTCTAGTGCTGGGGCTGGGAGATGGCTTGTCACAGACGTTTACTGGTGCTGCAACCTCTAATGCATCAAGTTTAGACGCATTGGCAGGGCGGATTGTTGAAATGGTTGCTGCTAATGCAAATGCAGCATACGAAACGCCGGGCATCGCTGAAAAAATAGGATCGGTACTTAATGCAACATTAAATAACGCAATGATTATCATTACATCAACAATATTTTTAGTCATTGCTGCTGCTTATATTATTTTAGTCAAAGTTTTTCTAGCAATTTTAGCAGTATTGGGTCCGATATTTATTTCACTTTTACTGTTCCCTGCCACGAGACAGTACGGCATAAATTGGATCAATCAAGTATTGAACTATTCGCTATTAACGCTGCTTATCAATATTGCTGGTGGGTTTTTTATCAATTATATCAATGGTGTGCTAACAGACATGTCAGCGGTCGGCAGCTTAGGTACAGGAGCTGCAGCAATGGTTGACGGATTAATTACAACAACAGGTATGGTACAGATTGTGTTAGCGACGCTACTATTTGTTGTAATTTTATGGAAATTGCCAGAACTGGCAAGTAGCTTGGCTGGTGGCGTTGCGGCTGGTGGCTTTAGTCAGCTAATGAATACAGCACGCATGGCTACACAATTAAGTAGTAAAGGTAGTGGTAAGGGCAGCGGCGGTGGATCGATAAAATCCACCAAAGCTGAGGCGGCTGGTAGGTAATTATTGAAAAGCTTTCTTAGCATATTCTTCAGCTTTCTTTTTGTTTTCTGCATCGTTAGCTGCTTTACAGTTTTCTTGAGTTTGTTTGTTGGCAGCACAGTCAGCTAATACTGTCGCACGAACATCGTCATTGTTATACAGATAATCAGCAGTGTAAGTTTCAGTTTTTGATCCGCAAGCGGTCAAAAAAATAATTAAAGCAGTAAAAGCCAGTAATTTTGCGTTCATTTTTTGCTCCAAAAAAATTAGTTAAATACACCCAATTTTTCATTATACACATATTAATTTCAATTGCTAAAAGGTAACAAAGGTGCGTCATGAAAAACTTAATCATCATCAGCATCATAGCAATACTAACTGGTTGTGCAACAGCGGAAAAGCCAACTCTAGCAAAAGGTAAATGGCAACCAGTCAATCAAAGAGGCTTTATACCTGCTGATACCACGCGCTACATAGATGGTGTGGATATATCTTTAGAAACAGAGCGTCGAGTTGGGGCAGTGATTGAAGAAGTACAAGCGACGGAAACAGTACAGGAAACACAGGAGATAAACAACGATGGCACTATTTAAGAAGCCAGCTGCTATCGCTAAAAAAGCTGAACAGGCGAAGAAGCAAAAGAAAGTCACTGCAAAACAAGCATCATATGACTTTGTAAAAGCGGCTAAAGAGTTTGAAATATCCAGAGTTGAAGAGTTAGAAAAATCTAAATCTTTGGCGTGGAAGGTAGCATTTGGTGCGTGTGCCTTGGCTATCGTCTGTGCCGTGGCGTTGATGATGCTCACACCTTTCAAAGAAGTTCGCCCTTATGTTATCCGAGTAGATAACAACACTGGCGAGACTGACATTGTGACCATGCTAGACAATTCAAAGTCTGACTATGGCGAAGAAGTCGCCAAATACTTCTCAGCCATGTACGTCAATCTGTATGAAAGTTACGAGTGGTACACAATTCAAAAGCAAATTGACCAGCTGATGTTGTTTAGTGATAGGAACATCCAAAGTCGCATCAACACAAAATTCGCCAAGCCTGATGCCCCTCACAAAATCTATAAAGACAGTATGCGTGTGCTGGTCAAAATCAACAACACATCAATCCTTGATGAACAAGGTCTGATACAAGTCCGCTTCACCAAGACAGTTGAGCCAGTAAGTGGCGGAACGTACAACCATGACACTGGCAGAATGTCGCCTGAGCCTATCGTAACTAAGCATCTAGCAACATTGGGCTATGAATATGTCAATCTGCCAACACTTGACGATGTAAGACTTATCAACCCATTAGGCTTTACCGTTAAGTCGTATCGTGTTGATGAAGTAATGGGGGAATAACCATGCAAATCAATAATCTAATTCAAATCAACAATCTAATTCAGCAGACCTTCATCTTATTGTCTTTAACTGTCTTTGGATTAGTAGCGTTAATGTCGCTACCAGCATCAGCTGCCCAAACTGCAATATCAGCTGGCTTTGATGATCGTGTTCAGAAGTTTAAATATGACCCAAGAGACGTATTTATCATCAATGCTAAGGTTGGATACTCAACATTAGTACAGCTTGAACAAGGAGAAATCATTGAAGAAGACGGTGGCTTAGGTATGGGTGATGCTCAAGCATGGTCATTGGCAGTACGTGGCAACAACATATTCTTCAAACCGATTCGTGATTTACCTGATACAAACATGATTATTGTAACAAATCGTCGCACCTATGCTTTTCAGCTGACAACGAGTGACCCTATACCTACATATATTGCTCGTTTCGACTATCCAGCCCAAGACACAGGAAATGGGTTTGAACCACCAAAACTGCCAGCAGTTATGCAGAAAGTTGGAAAAGACAAAGAAGGGCGAGACATCTTAATAGATATTGACATCAATACCAATTATTTTTGGCGTGGTGAAAAAGCCCTAAAACCGACAAACGCTTGGGATGACGGCAGATTTACGATGCTGAAATTCGCTCATGCAAGTGACTTACCTGCGGTATATAGAGTAATGCCTGACAACAGTGAAATGCTTGTTAACACTCATATTACTGGCGACACCATGATTATTCAAGAAATTGGTAGTGTTTATCGTTTGAGACTAGGCAAAGCGGTCACAGAGATTGGTAACGGTAACATTCGATTGCCTGATTTTAATGAAACAGGCACATCAGATGACAATTTTGTGCGGATTGACCAGTAGGGAGTGAGGGCGTCGTGAATATTTTTAAAAACAAGCTTAAGAAAAAGAAAGAAAAAGAACAGGTTGCTGAATCTGAACACGAATTTGGTGATGAAATCAATGCCGCTGTTGATGCTGATAACTCAATCAGTCCAGTTAACTTAGATGAAAAAGAGCAAAAACTGATTGATGAAAGTACGGTTGCTGACGATCCAGCCACAGATGAAATGCCTTCGGCAAACTCTAAAAGGCGTGATGGCGGTAATAAGAAAAAACTACAAATGGTCTTAATTGGCATGGTTGGTTTTGTGTTGGTGCTGATTGGCTTGGGTACAGCCGTGGCTCGTTATCAATCACAAAAAGAAGCCAAACGGATTGAAGAAGCTGAAAAAACAGCTCAAGAGCAAAAGCAATTGGCAACTGGCACGGTTGACATCACTGACGACCAAGAGCGTATTGCCAACGAAAATTTCAAAGATTTGCCACCACCAGCTGGAATCAATGACCCTTTGGCTACCGACCCAATGGCTGACCCAATGGTGGCAAATAATCCACCGCCGCCACCTGTTTCAACTTATCAAGAACCAACTTATATCGAACCAGTGAACCCAACACCAAGATATTCAGAACCTATCAGTACGCCATATACACCACCACCGCCTGTTATCCAAGACAGTGGTAGTAATATGGGCAGTTTTTTCTCAGGCATGCAATCAGCACCTGAACCACAGAATATCGAATCAGAAATAGTTCTTGAACCGCCTCTGCCAAAAGGGGCTGATAGTAACGTATTGATTGATGTCAATGCCTTGAGAGCTGGAAGAGCATCTGCCGTCAGCCAAGACAAAAAAGAAAGCAAAGTAGGCGGCAATTTGACCCCAACTGTGCTTGCCAACTCATCTGCTGGTCGACGTGGTGATAAGTCATTTATGTTGCTACGTGGTGCAACAATTCCATGCGTTCTAAAAACCAAGATAGATAGTACCTATCAAGGCTTTACCGTCTGTCAATTGACGAGAGATGTTTATTCATCAAATGGTAAAACACTATTGCTTGAGCGTGGCAGTCAAGTATTTGGTGAGCAAAATGTTGATATTAATCAGGGTCAAGCACGTGTAGCGGTACTCTGGTCAAGGGTTGAAACACCCAAAGGAGTTGTTGTCAGTTTAGACAGCCCTGCGGTTGGTCAGCTTGGTGAGATGGGCATAGAAGCAAAAGTTAACACGCATTTTTGGAAACGTTTTGGCGGTGCGATTATGTTAAGCCTTATCCAAGATGCCATCTCTGCTGGCACAACACACTTAGAAAAAGACAAATCCAAGGCAGGGCAGACCACGATTGAAAACACGTCAAGCACTGCCGAGAGCATGGCAGAAAAAGCCCTTGAAAACAGCATAAATATACCACCTACCGCCACAGTCAATGCTGGCACAGTCATTAACATTATGGTAGTGCGAGATGTTGATTTTGCTGATGTTTACAAATTACAGAAACGGTAGGCATGTATGCAAAAACAAGCTGATTTTAAAAACATGGATTTTGATGATTCTTCGGTGTTGCGTGGCTTATTGTATGGCAGTGGCATTCAAGAGCATTTGGATAACAAGAAAAATACTGAAATTGCGGTCAATCGCCCTTTTGAGATTTGGACAGAAGATGATGGTGGCTGGCAAAAACACCCAGCCCCAACAATGGATTATGGCTCTTTGCAACGGCTTGCCAAGGCATTTGCTGTTTACAACAAACTGGACATTAACCAACAGATGCCCATTTGTTCAGGTATTTTGCCTGATGGACAGCGTGGACAGGTCATTATTCCAACAGCCTGCGAAGTTGGTACGGTGTCAATCACGATACGCCAGCCAAGTAGCATGCGATTTACCTTAGATGACTATGAGCAATCAGGGCGATTAGATGACTGGGTTGATGTGTCAGGCTTTCAAGCAAAAAACACCATTTTACCCAAGCATTTAAAGGACAAAATATTAAAAGAACGAGAAGAAATTGATTATTTAAATCGTTATTTGGGCATTCCTGATGATGTGCAGTTGAAGTTGTACGAACTACAAATGTTAAAAGCCAAAGCAGAAAGACAAACCAAAAAATTCATTGAATTGGCGGTACAACATAGAACAAATGTTTGTCTAATTGGGGCAACAGGTTCAGGTAAGACAACTTTTACAAAAGCAGTTTGTGATGCTGTGCCAAAGAGTACACGCATCTTGACTATTGAAGACACCCCTGAATTAGATTTGCCACACCACCTCAACAAGGTGCATATGTTTTATAAAGATGTCAGCCCAAAAGCCTTGATACACGCCACCATGCGTATGAAGCCTGACCGCATATTCTTAACGGAATTGCGTGGGGACGAAGCCTATGATTATCTAAACGCCTTAAACACTGGACACGCTGGGTCTGTTACCACGGTTCATGCCAACAGCAGTGAGGGGGCTTATTATCGCATTGCCAATTTGATTAAGCAGTCATCTGTTGGCGTAACCATGGATTTTGACCAGATAATGCGAGATTGTCGCACAACAATTGATGTCATGATGTACTTACACCGCACACGCATAGGTGAAGTATTTTATGACCCTATCCAAAAACACAGACTTATGCAGATGAAAAATCATAGGTAAAAAAATGAGTGATGAGAAAAAAAGCCCAATTGAGTATTTGATTTTATTTACTGTCATAACTGTTATTGGCTTGTTGGCTGGTATTTATTTAGCAAACTATGTGTTTATGACGTGGCAAGAAATACCCATGAGTCTGTTTAGTTATAAAACCATATTTAATTATCAAGCCATGTTTGGTGAACATCCTGTCGTTGCCAAGGCAATTAAAATCAGCATGGCAACCATTGCTGTGCCACCAATTGTTCTTAATATCGTCACTGCTTTGGCTTTGTTTTCTAAGCCTAAGCGTGAGCAACACGGCTCGGCACGATTCGCTAACATGGCAGACGTGCGTAAAAGCGGTCTATTGCTCACGCCCAAGCAGCAAAAAGAGAAAAAAGCAAAAATACCAAGCAACCCTTCGGTGCTTGTTGGTAAGTACAAAGGCAAGCTTTTGGAATTTTGGGGCAATGAATTTACTTTCGTTGCCGCCCCCACACGTTCAGGTAAGGGCGTGGGCGTGGTGATACCAAATTTGCTGCATTACCCTGACAGCTGCGTGGTGTTAGACATAAAAAACGAAAACTGGGATATAACGGCTGGTTTTAGATCCAAGTATCAAGACTGTTACCTGTTTGCACCCAAGGCAGATGACGGATGCAGCCACCGCTACAATCCACTTGATTATATTGATAGGGACGAAACCAAGCGGATGGGCGATATACAAAATATTGCCAACATTCTGTATCCAGCAGAGGGCGATGATGCGTTTTGGAACAATAACGCTCAGCGGCTATTTAACGGCTTAGTGCTTTACATGCTCGAAACACCAGCTCGCCCTTGCACAATGGCAGAGCTTATCAAACTGACCACACCAAGCGTACCGCTGAATGAATGGATAGAAGAAACTATCAATAATCGTCAAGATGAAGCGATTGTTACTAACACTGAAACCGAAGAAAAAGCAGTCAGACCTTTGTCAGTGGAATGCGTCGAAGCATTAATGGCGTTTGCTGGCAATGCGTCTGAAAATACAAGAGCAGGCATTTTGTCGTCGCTTATGTCACCGCTGGGTATTTTTACCGATCCTATGGTTGCCGCTGCCACGTCAGCATCGGATTTTGATTTGCGTGATGTGCGTCGTAAAAGAATGTCAATTTATGTGGGCATTCAGCCAAACGAATTACCTAGATTTGATAAGTTGTTGAATCTATTTTTTAGTCAGCTTATCAATCTAAATACTCGTGTTCTACCTGAACAAGACCCAACACTAAAATATCAATGTCTTGTGCTATTAGATGAATTCACTGCCCTTGGTCGTGTCGATATTATCAACAAGGCTGTGGCTTATATCGCTGGCTACAACATGCGGTTAATGCTTATCTTTCAAAATCGTGGGCAAGCAGAACAGTACTATGGGCGTGAAGGTACACAGACCATGTTATCTAATATGGCGTGCCAAATCATCTTTGCCCCTCGTGAGATTGACGATGCTGAAAACTATTCAAAAATCCTTGGTACAGAGACTATCAAAGGTAGGTCAGTATCAAAAAACCGTGGTAAAGGTGGTGGCGGTAGTGTCAGTACCAGTGACCAAAGCCGTGCATTGATGTTACCTCAAGAAATGCTAGAGCTAGACCAAAGCCAAGAGATTATCAAGTACCAAGCTCACAAGCCGATTATGTGCGAAAAAATCCGTTATTACGAAGAGCAAACATTTACCGAACGAGCAAACTTGCCCATCAAAGACAAGTGTAAGCCTAAAGAACTAAATGTGCGTGAAATGTTAGCGGTGATGCGTGGTACGAAACAGAAAAAAATTGCCAATATAGATGATCTACCATCAGGCGAAGAGCTGATTAAAAATCACCGTGGCTATATTGAGCAGCTATCAGTGTCACTGGGTTTTGATGCAGATTTCTTGGATTTAGACAATTACGAAGCAGCATGAGGAGTGCAACATGGCAACAATAGTAGAAGGCAAAGTGAAAGAGTTTGGCGAAGCCCCTTACCAGTATGACGAAAAAAATCAACAAAGTTACTTTGTACGTCTCGATACGTCGTCGGGTGAGCGTGAGCTATGGGCATTAGGGCTGAAAGATGCCATCGAAAGCAAAAATATTAAAGCTGGTGAGCAAGTCGCATTTGCTGACTTAGGTATCAAGGAGGGCAGTAAACGTCGTGTATGGGATGTTGAACGATATGAGCCTGAAGTTAATCACAGTAACACAATAGAGCATGACACTGCTCAAGATAAGTCGGTTGCGTCTGATAAAGATGATGAGATCAACAATGACTATCGACGCTCAAAATATGCTGCCATAGATGCCGATGAATTGCAACTGCCTGAAACTGTGCAGAACAATTATATTGCCAAAGTGCAGAACCGTTATTTTGCTAGTGAGAAGATTAACTTTTACGAAAAAGGCAGTGATGACACTACCATCGCTTTTGAATACCGTAGTAAGTCACTAAACACGTCAAGAGAAGATGCCAAAACCATCAAAGCGATGCTTGATGTTGCCAACAGCAAAGGCTGGTCATCCATCAATATCAAAGGTACAGAAAGCTTTAAGCGTGAAGCATGGCTAGAAGCTAATACTAGAGGAATTGAAGTTAAAGGCTATAAGCCTACAGAGCAAGATTTGGTGGAGCTAGAGCAGCGAAAAGCTGAGCGAAGCAACAACCAAGTCATCGGTAATGAAGACCGCAGCCGTGAATTAAATGCCCAAAAAGAGCAAGAAACCCTATACACCAAAGAAAGCGACAAAACCCTATCTGACCATAGTAAAGATGCTGGGGTGGCTGTCGGTACTGATGCCGCTTTAGCTGTTGCGACTGGTAGTAAGGATGAAAACATGCAAAAGGATGATGCTAATTCGGCAGAGAAACTTTATGAAACACAGCTTATGAACAACCCTTGGCATCGTACTAAGATTGATGATGTGCGTGAGCGTCTAAACGTTGCAACACAAAGCGATAAACAAGTATTACAAGGTTTTGATAGAAAAATCCTTGATATGGAGGAGCAATTTCTAAACGGCAAGATCCCCAAATATACGGACTTTGAAGATAAAGGTAATGAGGTGTTGAGCGAATACAGCCGCGATCAGGCTGTTATAGATAAATATAACAATCCTGATTTTGATTTGTCTGAACACCACCTCGAAGATAAAGCATTTGAATATCGTGAAGATGCGTCTAAAGACCAAAATATCAGCAACCGTGAACTTTACATACTTGAAGAGCAAGCCAATGACAAATACGAAATCCGTATCTGGCAGGGTGAGGATAGAAATATAGTACCAAGCCGTGACGCTATTTTTCAAAATGAGGTTGAACAACATTTCAAACAGAAAATCGAACGAGAAGCCTTAATGAGAGCCAATGAATTTGATGCTGGGCGTGATGTTGATCCTAACCCTAATACTGAAGTCAATGCTGAAGTTGAGCAGTTCCATGATAATTTAGCCGTACCATCAGGCTCAAACATGAGTCACGAACAAGCGATGCAAAAAGTTGAAGCGGCTTTTGACAAAAAAATCAATGTCAGTCAGCGTAACGAGGTTAAGGAGCTTGAAGAGAAGCTACCAAATGACCAAAAGATTGCAGTAGAAGGTTGGCGACGAATTGTTGATGAACGTTATCGTGATCATCCAGCGGTGCGTGAGCAGAAACATGAAGCTTTAAATGCTAAGTTACCAGCAATCGTCGCTGGCGAAATTAAATTGCCAGTGCCAACGATAGATGTTCAAGAACGCATCGAAATACAAACTCGTGATAAGGGCAGCCAAGATAGAACAAGATAAGGAGGTTAAGCAGTGACTTGGATCAAGAAAGTTAAATCATGGTGGACAAGCCGCATCAATGCTCGTAAGAGAAAAAAAGCCATTGAGAAGATAAGAAAGCGGAAAACAAAAGAAAGGAGACTAATTAAATGAGACTGTTCATTGCTGAAAAACCTGATTTAGCCAAAGCCATCTGTGAAGGTTTAGGTGGCGGATTCGCTCATAAAGACGGCTACATGGTCAAAGGTGACGACACTATAACATGGTGTTTTGGGCATATGCTTACCTTGTTTGACCCTGATGACTATGACGAACAACTGAAGGATTGGTCGTTGGAGAATCTTCCTTTTGTCTTTTTACCAGCTAAACGTAAATACAACCCTAAGACCAGTAAGCAAACGAAAATCATTAGAGAGTTGTTAGAAAAAGCTGACACGGTAGTAAACGCAGGTGACCCTGATGAAGAAGGTCAATTGTTGGTTGATGAATTAATACGGCATTTTAACTGTAACAAGCCAGTGCAACGAGTGCTTATCAATGATAACAACACTAAGGTTGTTGCTAAAGCCATTGCCAATATGAAGCCTAATAGTGAATACGAACATTTAGGCTTTAAAGCAGAGGCTCGCAGCATTGCAGATTGGGCATTTGGACTCAATCTAACACGTGCCTATACAAAGAAATCCCAACTTGGTGGCGGTCAAGGGGTGCTTTCAATCGGTCGTGTGCAAACACCAATCCTTGGACTGGTTGTGCGACGTGACAGAGAACATAAGGCTCATACCGTATCATACTATTACAACATAACTGGTCAATTTAATATCAATGGTACTAACTTCAAAGCATCTTACCAACCGACTGATCAAGATTCCGTAAACGATAGTGGGAAGATTATTGATAAAGCACAAGCACAAGCCATTGCGGCAAAATGTTCAGGACAGTCAGCGGTAGTTTTATCTGTTGATACTAAAGAACAGTCAAAACAACCGCCTCTACCATACAACTTGCTAAAGCTACAGCAAGATGCCAGCCGTAAATTTGGTTTAAAGCCTGACCAAACTCTATCTATCACACAATCTTTGCGTGAGAAATATAAGTTAATCACTTACAACCGCAGCGACTGCCAGTATTTATCAGATGAACAGTTTGATGATGCTGGCAGCGTACTTGATGCTATCTCACAAACTGCTGAAAGTGATGCTAAGTACAAAGGTTTTGCCAGTGCTAGCCGTAATGCCAATGCCAGTATCAAAGGTAGGGTATTTAACAGCGCAAAGGTGTCTGCCCACCACGCCATTATTCCAACAGAAACAACTGCCAACTTAAATAGCCTAAGTGAAAGCGAAAAAAACATTTACTTACTGATTGCTCGCTACTATATCGCACAGTTTTATTCTAACCATATTTTTGATGCAACAACTATCAAAATTGAGGTAGCTGGACATACCTTCAAAGCCACTGGCAAGGTTGATAAAGAATTGGGCTGGGTTAGGCTATTCAGTAATGATAAGGGCAATGAAGAAGCTGAAGAAGACAGTAATATTGATGACATTGACTTGCGTCAGCTCTCAGAAAGTTACAAAGGTCAATGCGTTAAAGCAACTGCTGAACAAAAAGAAACGCAGCCGCCAGCACTATACACCATGACAACATTGCTTGGTGACTTAACCAAAGTTGCCAAGTATGTGAAGAATCCACAGCTTGCCAAAATCTTGAAGGAAAAAGATAAAGATAAAGCAGGTGAGCATGGCGGTATTGGTACGCCAGCTACTCGCTCAACCATCATTAAAAAGTTGTTTGAACGTGGTTATCTGATTGAACACAAAAAGAAAATCATCAGCACCCCTCTTGGTCAGAAGCTTTATGACTCGCTTGATGACCTACTTGTTTATCCTGACATGACAGCTAAGTGGCATGAACAACAAAAAAACATTCAAACACTAGACGATGCTCACCGTTTTGTTCATCAAGTAATGACAGACGTGGTTGTACCGATAGTTAAAAAAATTAAATCTTCTGACATTCAAATTGCAGACGTGCACAAATGCCCTAAATGCGATCGTCCTATGCAACGCATCACTTCAGGCAAATCTCCGTTTTGGGGATGCACTGGCTATAACGCACCTGAAAATCCATGTGACCATAAAATGGCAGATAGAGGTGGCAAACCAGTTGAAATGCCCACAAAAAAACCAGTTGCTTTATCTGATTTTGATTGCAAGGCTTGCGGTAGTAAGTTGATACACAGAAAAGGCAAGAGCAAGAAAACCAAGAAATCCTATAGCTTTTTTGCTTGTTCCAATTACCCAGCTTGCAAACAAAGCTATGATGAAAAAAATGGAGAACCAATCTATGACAAACAATAAAGCCCTTGAAGACAGTGTAAACAAAGCATTTAGCATTGATGAGTATTCTCGTTCAGATGACAAAGTAGATTTGAACGATGAAGATGAGTATGCCGATATTGAACCTACCACAGCTGAATATTTTAAACAAACAGGTGTGATAGAGATTCAGGATGAGGATTGAAAAATGGCCGTTAATAATGAAGATAAATTAGAAGACTTCGGTGAGCATATCGCTGGTGCTAAAAAAGAGCTTTACAGCCGATATGAATTCAATAATCACGATCTGTCTGACCCTCAAACTCGCAAATTGCCATTATCTAAACTTTGGTCAAAAAAAGATATAGACAGTATAGAAGATACTAAAACTGCTGCTATTGCTCACGTTTTGCGTGATGGCTTAGGCAACAAACCAAGAACAGCAGTCAAGTTAGAACGCTGGATTTGACAAACTGGCTGTTGTTGATGCCAATTTTGAAAGAACAGAAAATCCAGCAGAACACCTAATAATGCTCCAAGCCGCTGATTTAGAAAAATGGCAAAACAAATCTAAAGATGTCATTGACACATCTAATAATTCACAAACAACCAAGCAAAGCAATATGACATCATCAAACACTCAGTTATATGTACCATACGAAGAAATTAATAAAGCCAAAGCACTTGGTGCAAAATGGGATAATGATAATAAAACATGGTATGCCCCTAAAGGCAGTAATTTAGACCAGTTCAGTAAATGGCGTGAACCACCCAAAGACAACAGCGTAAGCCCTGAGATTGAGTTTGCGGATTATCTAAGATCTAAAGGTGTTGACGTTAGACAAGGACACCCAAAACTGGACGGCAAATGGCATCGACTGCCCCACGAAACAGACAAAGGTGGTAAAAAAAGTGCATCATATATTGTCCATACTGATAACGGCATTCCAAGAGGGTATTTTAAAAATTTTAAAACAGGTGAAGAAGAAAAGTGGGTATCTAGCCAACGCACAGCAACCGCCAATAGACCTAAAGTTGATTATGGAGCGGTTAAAGCCCAAGCCGAAGTTGAGAGAAAATCAGAATATGATAATAGTGCCAAAATTGCCCAAGCAATTTATAACAACTCAATACCAGCAAACCCAAATCATGGTTATCTAGTAAACAAACAAGTGACTGCAAATAATGTTGTCAAAGCAGTGCCAAGTAATGACCAATTGCCCTCCGACTTACAAGACAAGATTGTGATAGGTAGAGATTGGAGAGAAGCTAAGGCACTTAGAAACAATCCTAATGAGCATCGTGTTGTACTAACACAGGGTGATTTGGTCGTGCCTGTACAAAATAAAAATGGCGACGTACGTTCAATACAGACCATTGCCGAAAATGGCTTTAAAGGCTATTTAAAAGGCGGTGAAAAAAGCGGCAATTACACCATAATTGGTAACATAGAAAATGGCAAGCCGTTTATCATTGCTGAAGGTTATTCAACTGCAGCTACCATTTACGAACAAACAGGGCAACCAGTAGTTGTCGCTTTCGATAAAAATAACTTGTCTAATGTTGGTCAAACCTTACGAAACCAAAACCCTGATAGTAGGATATATTTTGCCGCTGACAATGACCACGAAACTGCTGCTAAACTGATTGCTCAAGGTCGTACAAGTGGTGAGTTAAATGGTGGTATCGAGCAAGCTCAAGCCGCCGCCAAGACAATTGATGGCTATGTTCTTATACCATCATTCGAACCGCACGAAAAAGGCAGTGATTGGAATGACATATTTGTTTTAAAAGGTGTCGATGAGTTTAAGCGACAAATGCGAGAACAAGTATTAAAAGCAAGGGAGCTTGATAACGATACTAAATTAAATATAACATTGAAGAAGTTTACCGACCCTGACCTTGCCAAAGTTCAAGATAATGTGGTCAAATTAGCAGTAGAAAATACTAATTTTTTACTAGAAAAATACTCAAAAATGCCCGATACTTTTGGTGGTCGATATATTGCATCAGATAAGATGAAAGAAGTTTTTACTGAGTTTAGCCAGTCATCAGAAAATCGTAATAAATACAATAATGTGGTACATAATGCAGCAGCAGCTTTAGCAGCTGAACAGTTTAATAGAATGGTTAAACAGCCACCGACTGACAATAAAAACGTGATTGTTATGCTTACTGGAAGTCCAGGGGCAGGAAAAACATCATCCGTTATGAATGCTGGAAAACTAAAAGATAATGTTGCTGTTGTTTATGAAGGACAATTAGCCAATACTAACCATCCAGCTACTTTGGATAAGTTTGAAAAAGCATTGAATGCTGGCTATGAAGTTAATATAGTTGTGGTCAATCCCAAACCTGAACAAGCACTAGAAAATACTTTCAAACGCTTTTATGACCCGGATGATGGAAGAGGGTCACCCATTTCAACAATGGCTAAGATCCAAGGAAATAGTTATGACGGATTAAAAGCCATACATGAGAAGTTTGGCGATAAACTAAACTTGACTATTATTGATAAACCACAGGGCAATTCAAAACACACTAAGTATCAAGGATGGGACAACTTATCTGTTTTAAAGTCGCAAGGTAACGAGCAGCAAATTCATCAAAGGCTAGAAAATCATCTAGTCAGTCAGTATAAGGAAGGAAGAATCAACCATGAATGCTTTAAACAAGCCGCAGGTTCAGAAGAGCGAGCAAAACAACTGGTTCAACGATTGGATAGACAGCTTGGAGGAACACCATCTCAGAATGAGTCAAGACGAAGCCTATCGCAGTCAGATAGCCGCCAAAGCGACCAACACAGGCAATACCATAGCACAACAAGCAGTAGCCGAGAGGTTGGAATACGAGAGCAAATTAGCCAAAGGCGAGATACCCTTTTAAATCACCCAAAACTGAATGATGAACAAAAGAAAGCATTGGCACATTTCACAAGCGTGGCTGATGTTAGTTTGCGAGACATGCCTATTGCCCAGCTAAATACATACGACCACTTGCTTAGCAAGGTTGATGACATAGCATCAGGCAAAGTATATATACCCCCACCTCCTGATTCTGATAATGACAAAGGATTGCATAGGTAATCATCGTTAGTTATATACAGGGTTATCCACAAAAAATATGGATAACTTATTATGATGAGCTATGCGATTTCTCAAATAACCTTTACACATACCAAATTTATTTTTAGCATCAAATACTCTTATCATTTTCCTTTTTCCAAACTTTTGCCCTTGTTATAGTGCTTGAGCTACAACTCAAAGTTTCTTCTATTTCTCGGTAAGTATGACCGCTATCTAGCAGTCTTAGAATAGACTGATACTGTTTTGTGTTTGCTTTACGCCCAACATATTTACCCTCAGTTTTGGCTTTGGCGATACCTTGAGCTTGACGCTCACGTCGTTGTTCATAATCACGTCTGGCGATTGCAGCCAGCATTTCAATCAACATGTCATTTATTGCTGCTAGGATACGACTGTCGAAGTCGCCAGCTGATGATTTTACTTGTGACCACGTTGTGGGGACGTTGACCGCAACAATTCGAATGGATTTTGATTTTATCAGCTGTTTGAGCTTATCCCAATCTTTGGCATTAAGGCGGCTAAGTCGGTCGATGTCCTCAATCAGGAGTATGTCATCATTGTGACAATCATCCAGTAAACGGAACAGCTCAGGACGTTGCAGTTTTGCCCCAGATTCATTTTCAATATACCAATTACAAATTTCAACTTTATGCTCTTTTGCAAATTGCAACAAGGAAGCCTTGGCTCTTTCAGCATTTTGTTCTTTAGTCGATGCCCTAAGATAAGCTCTTACAAAATTAGCCATCATTCACCTTTTAACCTATTGTGCTTTCCTTAGGATATTGTATAGAAAGTGCTTTACTTAGAGTTATTTTATAGTTATTATAAAAGCAAGTAAAGCTTACAATTATGTATTTCAATTTGCTTTGCTTTGGGTGTACTTATAAAACACAGAAAAGGAGAATGGCTGTGAGTGCTAATGGTCTATTGGGTATATTTAGTGCGATTATTTTTTTCTTTATCATGTGGGCAATTCTAAAAATTTTGTGGCGATAATAATTGTATTAAAATATCACCACCTAACTAAGGATTATTGATGATGAGTAATTTAGCTTTAGCTACAAACCAGCATAACAACCAACTATCAGCCATAAACTATATTGACAATAAAATATCAGAGCAAGAGCGTCAGCGTCGTCAAAAAGCATGGGATGCAAGTGTCGCTAACTTTGCTTTGGAAAGAATATATCCAAGCAATGAAATGAGACGTATAGGTCAAATGTATATTGATGGAGAAATTACGCTTGAAGAGCAAGGGCAGCTGATGCGAAAAGCCATATTGGACGGCTTGGCATGAATCAGGAAGTTATTGAAAAGTTGGCTTTTTCTCGTGAGTTAGAAATTAATGCCAATCCCAGTACTATTACACAGACTTTTGATGCCTCTCACTTAAAATCAATTCATGCTTACCTATTTCAAGACAGCCAACAAGAACGCAAACCAGGTCAAATTAGACCTGTCATTGATGATGTGCATTCAAAGAATCGTTCCGATACATATTCTGTTCGGAAACCTTTTTTCTATCAACCTACCCCTTCAGAAGTTAGGTTAAATAGAATTATTAGTGATGCTGATAATAACCTAAGAAATTCAGAATCTTTCAAGGACAGCACCCAAATCCTCTCCAAGCTATATGCCGAACTAGATTATGAACATCCATTTGTTGAAGGCAACAGCAGAACCATTCGCACTTTCTGCAGTCAAATAGCAGACAGACACGGTATTGAACTCAATTGGTCTAACATGACTGAGAGGATGGATGAATTGTATCGTGCAAGAGATATTGAGATTGCCAAAATGAATGTTGAGTTGATACCTACTAGCGATATTGAATCATATATGCTAGAAGAAGCTCAACGCTACAACACCAAAGATTATATAGCCACGCAAATTAGCATTCATGGTGGTAGGAATCTACAACAAATTATCCATGATTGTTGCCGCCCAAAAGATAATGAATTAGCTTTCAATCTTTCTAAAGAGCAAAAATCGGCAATAGAATGTATGCGTCGCTCTATAGACGCTCGCTTTAAGGATGATGAAATAATGAAAGCCGCTTATCACAGTAGTCTAGATGCTCAAATACCTAGTATTGCAACTGGTGAAATCAATTTGCCAGTGCTGACGGCTGATGTCCAAGAGAGTATTGAAGTACAAACCTGTAATAAAGATAATCAGGACAAAGATAAATAGGCGTTAATTATAAAGGATAAAACATGCGTTTACTTATTTCATTATTTTTACCTTGGTTGACGTTTTTCACTATAGGTTGCCCAATCGCTGGTATTGTTTGTTTAAGAAATAGTGTATAGCTTTTCATCGACCTTTATCAATGGATGAACTGACTAATTTTTTAATAGCCTTTTTAGTTTCATCATCTGCCTTGGTCTTAGCATACTGCTGATACTGGGCTGCCACTGACTTATGTGTTTCATTAATTTTATTTTGCTGCTTAGCAGTGATTTTAGGGCGACTGCCCTGCCCTTCTCTTTTATCTTTATGGTATGTACTTTGGCGTTTGCTATCTTGTGATTTGAACCGATGTACACGACGGCTGGCAGTGGCTTCTATGCCCTGCTCTGCCAGTTTATTGACAAACTGTATACGGTAATTGTGCAAATCTTTTTTCCTTGGATTCAGTCTTGCACCCCTATCATCGCTGGCAGATAGCAAAACGTGACAATGAGGGTTGTCGGTGTCCAAGTGCTGTGCCATAAAATACTTATGTCCTGCGAATTCTTCTTGTACTAAGTTTTTTACTGCGTTCTTCATGGCTTCAGGGTTTGTACCCTTAGGCATGGAAAACACAATATGAAAAGCTTCTTTTCTATTGCTATTTTTATCTTTATCAGGCACGCCCATAGCTGCCCAAGATTTTAGTAAATCCTTTTGATCGTCACCTTTGTACTTTATCCCTTGTTCATCTTCAATCTCAACATCACCTTTACGCCCTATGTAGTTGGCATGAGCTTGGGCTTTGTCACAACCTTTTGAAGCTCCGCTAATTTTGACCATCACTTGTGGCAATTTTTTAGCAGACTTTTGTCCGTTTGAAATGGAATTAATTCCAGCTTTAACATGGTTAATTTTATTTGGTTTTCTAAACGAATTTCCGCTAATCCCCCCACCAGCACCTTTTGATTTTTTCGTCTTGGTGGTAGTGCCGTTGAACCACTCATCAGGGTCATCAAAAAATCTTGTCATGACAGTTCTCTAGTGTTGGCTGTAGGTTCCATTGAGTATCTTTTTAATTATATTTACGTGCTGCTCTATGTATTGAGCCAGTGTCTCTATCGGCACTTTTCTATGTTCTCCTTCATTTATTGCCTTGGCAATCTGATTCAAGTTCACGCCAATCTTGTGTAGTTGGTAATTAGATTTTCTTAATAACTCATACTCTGTGCCGTTGAGTATTTTTTCATTATAAAGGTTGCTAACTAGCAATTTTATCAGATAATGTTGCATTGAGCTGTCGCTCATTTGAGCCGCCTTTTGTAAATTATCATAATCCTGTGGCAGCAATGAAATCTGTACTCTTTTTCGCTTTTTTGGCTCGTCTATAGGCTGATAATCATATTCTTTTGGGGTAGGTTCTTTCCCCATTTTTTCATCAATAAGATGCAATATAGCTTTGGTTCGGCTTCGGCAACCAAGCTCATTTTGGGCATATTGATATAAAAATTCCTTTTGTTCAGGGGTTAGTCCTCTGACCTTTAAGGAGGATTTTTCTTTGTCTTCATTCATCAGCTGTACTCAACTAACAACAAACCAATCAACACTATAACACAAAATGGGGTTATTTTGTCGGCGTTAGCCTATCCTGCCATTAAAAAAATAAAAATAAAAATAAAAATAAAATCCCTCTTACCCATGCCTTTAATTCGCATTAAACTTGATTTTTGGTATTTATGCTTTAAAATGTTTTACTATGTTTAATATTGTTTGACATTTCCTATCGATGGTATTTTAAAATGATTGAATATGTTTGACAATGTTTTAAAAATACTTGTGTTATGTTTGATAATGTTTTATTATGTTTGACAACTAGGCTGGAGAGGATAAATGGCTGAAAAATATAAACTTCCACCTGTTGCAATCGAGCTTATAGTGCGGATGAGAAATGATAGATTTCACAATCACACTTATGAAGACATTGCTAATAGGATTAATAATGAATTTGGCGTGAGTGTTACCAAGCAAGCCATTTATTATCATTACAAAAGAAACAAAGATATGCAGTTATCTGGCATTTCTACTGCTGTTCCAAGCAAGCAAATACCTGTTGCTGATAGAAATGTTGAGAAAAACCAACAGTCTGTAGTGCCTAAACTACCTAGGCAAAATATTAATCAAAACTTAAATAAACGTAAGGAGTATGATACTTCTTATAGTGACAATTTAACCAGTGAAGATATTGAAGAGTTATTAAAGACAAAATAACATTAAATTAACCATGAATTTAAGGTGAATACTATGGAAATGCAGAGTACCGCTCATTTTGTCATGCAATCTAAAGGTGGGGCTGGTAAGTCAGTTATAGCGGCTTTATTAGCCCAATACCTAAGAGAAATGAACAATGACTTGATTTTAATTGACACAGATCCGAGCAACAAAACACTGGGTAGTTACAAAGATCTAGACGTTCAAAAGATTGAAGTATTAAACAAAAATAAGTTAGTTGACCAAGGAAAATTTGATGGTTTCATTAATGATTTCTTGGAAAATAATAAACCAATGTTGGTTGATACTGGCTCAGGTGATTTTCTCGCAATCAATGGTTACATGATCCAAAATGAGATACCAGCGGTATTTGCTGAAATGGGCAAACAGCTGATTATCCATGTTCCACTCAATTTTGGGCAGTCTAAAGAAGAAACATTGAAGTGTTTGATGGGTCTTGCTGCCAATCATCCAAGCACGCCTATCGTGGTATGGGAAAATGAATTTTTTGGTGAAAATGAAACCGACTTAGTTAAAACAGAACTCTTTAGACGCCATAAAAACCTTGTATCTGTTATCAAAATACGCTCAATGAATGCTGATACCGAAGAAAAAGACTTTTCTGCGATGTTGCAGCAGTCATTAACGTTTGATGAGGTTGCAAATACCACAGATAATCCAAATTTTGGCTTTATCCAAAAAACACGGATTAAACGTTTAAAGGCAGAAATTTGGGAACAATTAGATGCGTTGTTTGACTTGTTATCAACACCTGTCGATGAACAAGATAAAAAGACAAAGAAATAACCCACCAGCGGCTTAGGGTAACCTTAAGCCGCTATATATGGAGACAGTCATGAGCGATATTACCAATGGTCTTGACGATGAGTTTACTAATTTAGATTTTGGTGAAACTGACACTGTTGCAGATACTGAATTTAATGAATTCGGTGATGAGGTGGTACAAGTTGTTGAACCTTCTGCAGATGAACAGTTGGAGCAACAAGACAGGCATCAAGATACCGTTAAAGCTGTCATTCACGATGTTTTTAGGCACAGCGGTGTAAAACTACCAGCTGATGATCCAATCATTCAGCTTGTTGTGGCTATTGAGAAGATAACTGATAATAAGGCTATCAATATAGCAAATAATCTTGAAGCCAACGCTGACAATATCATTGACAATCTAATGATGAAGCAAGATCAGGTTGTTGCAGCCTTTGATACCAAACTCGCTGAACTTCAGGAACTATTAACCAAGCTTGAAAATCAGAAAGAAGCTATCGTATTGGATGTGTGGCGTAAGTTAGAACAACGTGTCATGGACAAGATACAAAATGAGCTGACTGGTAGTATTAAGACAATTGCAGAAAACAGCAATAACCATGTCAATAATGAACGTATGCTCCTTAAGGGTGGGATAGGGGGGCTGCTTGTTGGTATTGTGCTTTGTGCAATTATCTTGTTTGTCTTCACCTAGACTATAGTAAGCTAGGAAAAATATGCCAATATTTGAATTTTTAGGGCTTATTTTTGAGTGGCATGACCCAAAATTTGAGCTGGTCAATAATGAGCGTGGCTACACCATAGAAGAAATCGCCAGTATCTTTGATGACGACTATTCTGTTACCATTGATGACATTAGTGGGGTTTATGGCGAGCAACGCCTACTAACCACAGGTATCAGCAACCAATTTAGACTAATTACAGTTGTGTGGGTAGAGCGTGGCAATACCGTCCGCATTATCACAGCATTTAGTCCAAGCAAAGACCAAAAACGGAGATACGAATATGCAAAAAGACCGTAACCTAACAGACCAAGATGTCTTGGACATAATCAAGCACTATGAAGAGCTGGATACAACCAATTTTCCAGTTACTGAACCTGCCATTATCAAGAAATTACGCCACAAAAAGGCGATGGCACAACAACTTATCATCTCATTAAGCGATGAAACACTGGAACTCCTAAGCCAGCACAACACATGCCAAGACCATAAACGCCTTGACGCTGTTATTAAGGCGATATACGCGCCAGTTTAATTTTTTTCTTTTGTCTTTACAACAAAAAACACCGCTACAGCGGTGTTTTTACATGGCTTTTAATTCTAGCTGGTCAAATTGGTTCATTGTTTAAATCCCACTTTGTCAAGATATGGCCTATAAAACTCATGGTTGCTTGAATCCAGCAGATCAATCGCTATCTTCTCAGCAAACGCTTCATAGCTACGACCAGCTTCGCCTGTCGCTCTGTGTGAGAGCTCATTGAGTTTGGATAGTTTATCAGCGAACATCAACCTTTGTTTATCTGATGCGAAGATTATTTTTTTGTGTTTGGACTTCTTTGCTTTCTTATTGTCTTTCAACTCAAAGTTTAGCACAAGATGGGTATATTTCCTGCCTGACCTTTCAAGATCGTACTTGACTTTAATTGGGCTTTTTTCATTGATTTCATCGACAGCAGATTCAATCACTCGCTTTTTAAAGTCAGCCATCAAGGTATACTTATCTTCAAGCATCAATGCTTTTCGTAAATCGTCCAGCTTAATACGACACCACCACTTCTCGTTATCATTACGAAATTGCATCATAATGAAATATATACGCCAGCTGTAGCTGCTACTAAAAGTAAAAAATTCATCCAAGTACAGTTTTGTAAAATGTTGCTTTAGGTCAACGAGGTAGGGCAACACCTTAGGATGCATGACAATACGCACAATAATATTGGCATCACTGTTCATAATCTTATCTAGCACATCCAGCAGATTATGCTTTCTTAACTCAAACATAAATTCATCGTCATACTGAGCGTTAGGATACTTAGTTTTCAGCTGTTGATAGACTGTATCTTTAACATTAAGCATGCTATCAAATAACGGATAGACCAACTCGCCCAGGGGCGTGGGTACTTTGAATTCTTTTTTTCTAAGCAATTGGCAGGCGGTTCGTATTTCTCTCACCACATTCTTCGACTCAACACCTAATTGTACAAAACTCTCTTTAGTCACATAAATGGGTTGACTTGGATCAACAAGATTGTCTTCATCCCTTTTGGGAAGCTGTGCCAAGATAACCATCAGCAATCGCATTTCATTGACTGTCATGTCATAAGATGCGCGAATCAAATCATTGTGCATCACCGCCAGCTCACGACTTTTAGCATATTCAACTTGCATAACCCACCCTCATAGATAAATTTATATGACATAATATACAATATGTCATATAAAGAAAACAAGTAGAGAAAGTAGGATTTTTCTCATATTTAGACCAACCAACACTGCGTCAATCTGTCCATATATAGAAAAAATACAAATAAATATGAAAAATTAATTAATCTGTCCATATATGTGCGTCAATCTGTCCATATATGTGCGTCAATCTGTCCATATATGTGCGTCAATCTGTCCATATATGTGCGTCAATCTGTCCATATATAGAAAATTATCCACAACGTAAGTCATTGAATATAAACAAGAAAATCCAATGAAATTTCTCCCTAAGAATATAAAAAATATATAAAAATAATAAAAAATAAATTTGTTTTTTCTTTTTTATTATTTTTAATTAAAAAAGGCTTTAAACCCTTATTTTTCAAGGTTTAAAGCCTGTTAATAAACCTTTGGATAAGTTTCAAGCACACGTCATGAGCAAACAAGATATCTAATATGTCTGATTACAACACCACGAACTGAAAATCCAGTCACTCTGCTATCGATAGTAGGGTAAAAGTCATTCAAAGGCACAAGTTGCCAGTATTCTTTGTTAGTCTTTGAATCGAGACCACAGGGTTTAAAACGCTTGAATGTTGCAACATTTTCATGCTGAACCAGTGCAATAACATAGTCACCTGCTTTAGGTTTTTT
Organism: Lwoffella lincolnii; assembly: GCF_037201985.1. Classification (NCBI taxonomy): domain Bacteria; kingdom Pseudomonadati; phylum Pseudomonadota; class Gammaproteobacteria; order Moraxellales; family Moraxellaceae; genus Lwoffella; species Lwoffella lincolnii. Next base: position 25,522 of record NZ_CP147512.1, read on the forward strand.
CTTCCGATCAATGATGATGTAATCCCCTTCATTAAAAAAAGGTTGCATACTATCGCCTCGTACAATTAACGCATAGATACAATCGCCTAAGCTACCATTATCTACTATATATTCCCACTCGTTGATGTCATCACAGACATTAAATTCACCTGCTTGCACCCAATTAATCAGCGGTATGCGTCTAAGTTTGACTTTTACTGTTTCAATATTTCCCTTAAAGTTTTGAATATTGCCTTTTCCTGTCATCAAAAAATTGACATCTATCTCTAATTGCTCTGCAAGTTTGTCAATGAACTTAGAGGATGGCTCGTTAATATGATTGAACCACTTATGAACAGTGGCTTTACTAGCTCCTGTGTATGAAGCTATGTCACTTTGTTTAAGATTAAGTTGATTCGCTCTTCTTACGATTCGCTCTGTTATATCGCTCATAAAACGCACTCAACAATAAAAAAATACACTATTGTAAATTTTAGTGTTGCAATAAAAGTAAATTTATGATTTACTAAAGTAAATTTAATTTATATAAGTTAACTTGGTGCTAGGTTGTGAATGTTGAAGATCTTAAAAGTTATTTCAAAGTAACAAGAGATGTAGAAATCGCATCAAAATTGTCCGTAAGCCCTTCTGCTGTATGCAAATGGCGTAAAGAAGGCATTCCTAAATCACGTCAAGCAATCGTTGAGATTCGCACAAACGGTAAGCTCAAATCTGATTATTCAACCGAAGATAAGGAGTGATGTAATGAAAAAGCTAATTTTAGCGAGTTTACTGGCTTTTGGTGGTATCGGTACTGCTCAAGCCGCAGACGGCTGTAAAGCCATTCTGTGCTTTGCTGGCGGTATGCACGAGCCTGAGTGTCGTTCGACAATACGTGAAGTGTTGCGTGATATGTCACGTGGTAAACCATTCCCAACTTGCAAAGGTTATGAAGGAGAGAATATTACAGCTTCTGTAAGAACTGAAATCCATCGGATAAAGAGTGCTGATTTTATCTGTCCTGACAAAAAAACACCGCCAGTAATGACGTTGGGAAACTCAAGAAATGACATCTACAAGCATTTTTGTAAGCGAGTTGACGTCACTGTTCCAGTCGGTATTGCAGCCAATGATGAGCATCAGCATCAAATCTACTATTACCATCCCAATAAATAGATTGAGATACAGATATGTTGGATATGGCACTACTACAACAATGCTCACCGCAGATTAATCCAATCATTGCCCATGCGATTGTTAAAGCTGAATCAAGCTTTAATCCGTTTGCGATTGGCGTAAACAGTGGTGTGCGTATCAAACAACAACCAAGGTCTTATGAACAAGCGGTCATGCAAGCTAAGAGATTGTTGGCACAAGGTCATAACATTGACCTTGGCTGGGGGCAGATTAACAGCAAAAACTTGAGCTGGTTGCGTCTTAGTGTTGAAGAGGCATTTAATCCGTGTGCCAACTTGCGAGCGATGCAAACTGTTTATTTAGATTGCTATTCAAAAGCTGGTAATAGCGGACTTGGTACTCGTATGCAACGAGCGTTTAGTTGCTATAACACGGGCAATTTTAGCCGTGGCTTTAACAATGGCTATGTGAATAAGCTCACACGCTATTACAACCAGTATCAAGCACATCCTGTTTCTTCTTTGTCTTCCATACCTATGCCTGCAATGCCACCAGTAGGTGGTGTTGAGTTAGTGAATTATGCGTCACAACTACAAAGCAATGCACAAAGACAGCAAGGCACAACAGATTATAAGCAAACTTCAACACTGTCTGATATGTCTCAGAGCATATCAGTTGAGCAACTAACGCAACAGCCGTTCCAAGCAGCAGCAAGAATGGTCAAAATTGAAAATAATTCAATTGTTGAACAGACAGATGAGATAGTCATTCACAGCTGGGATATTTTCGCCGATTTCACCAAAAACGACTTTTAACTACTAAGGAGAAAACTATGGAAGTCGCAAACAGCAATGACAAATGGTCATTATCTGAAAAATTAACGCTAGCCATATTAACAACTATCATCAGTCCAGTCGCTTTTGCTGACTTGCAGGGAGGTATTAAAAAAGCAGAAGATTGGGCTGGAAGAATAAGAGATGGTCTTTTGACAATCGGCGGTATCATCGCTGTTATTTATCTGCTTTGGAAAGCACTTGAGTGTTGGCGTGGTCGTGCTGATTGGGGCGAGTTTGCTATGTCTGTATTATACGTCGCAATCGCTGGCAGTTCAGCAGCTCTAGCGGGATGGGCTTGGACAGTATTTACAACCTAAGGAAGGAATAGAGCGACAATGGAAACTAAGCAATATCGTGAATTTAGCAGCTACAACGGACTGGACAGAACAGCACTGTTTATGGGCATACCGCTTTTGCCGGCCATCGCCTTGCTGACAATGTCTGTTTTTGTAATGTTCGGCGGTCTGATATTTTTCGGCATTGTTGGCTTCTTATTCATTTTATTGCTTACTCCCATTGCTTTCTTTTTACGCTCAATCACATATAACGATGATAAAGCTCTTGAGATGCTTGCGTTAGAGCTGCGTTATCGCTCAAAACGCAAAGCGTTTGAAGAATTTGGCAACACATTAACTTATATGCCTGAGCGTTATTTGCGGTATAAAGAAACTAACGAACAAAATTTTATTAATATTTATAAAGACAAATAAACATGAAAACGCCAGTCGAACTTTATAACAAAATCTTAAAATCAGTGGCGGCAGTGCCTGAAGAGTTGCCCAAGTTGCGTTATCACGTTGCTGATGAAGTCGTGAATTTTCATGACAACTATTTGTGTGCTGTGATTAAGCTTGATGGCGTTGTCTATGAAGCGATTTCTGACAGTGTGTTAGAAAACGATTTTGACAGTCTTAATCTGACTTACGCTGAAACCGCTCGTGAAAAAGCAGGCCGATTGGCTTTTAATACATTTTTATTACGTCGAAAAATTGACGTTGAAACAACCTATAACTTTACAAATGAGTTTTGCCAAGACTTTGCAGACAAGTATTTACAACGCTTTAACCACAAAGACTACTTTGAAAACCGTTTTTATATTGCCATAACACTAAAGTTTGATGAAAGTATTGATGAGGCGATTGATGAGTTACAAGCGGTTATCAATACATTTGTTAAAAAATTGAGCAAGTATCAGCCTGAAGTTCTGACAGCCTACGAAAATAAACAGGGTGTGCTTTGCTCACAGGTGTTTGAGTTTTTCTATGAAGTTTTGAACAATGAGCCGCCAATCGGTGGTGTGCCGCTAACTGGCGCACCAGCTTACGATATTCTGCCGTCATCTAACTTGCATTTTGGTTTTGAAATCATGCAGTCAAAGGGTCAGCTGCGTAACCGTTATGCGACATTTTTTGACTTAAAAGATTTTCCAGCTACGACAAAGCTGGGCATGTTTAACAGTGCTAGTCTTGCCCTGCCGTTTGAATACAATTTAGTGCAAAGTTTTGTTGCATTGTCACCAGCCAAGGCGTTACACCGCATTGATGACCAGCTAAACCGCCTACGCTCAACAGAAGACAAAGCAGAGCATCAGCATTTAGAACTGGTAGAAGCTCAAGGCTATATACAATCAGGCGAGTTAGCGTTTGGTAGTTATCACTGTGGCATGATTGTCTTCGGTAAAAATCAAGCTGAAGCCATTC
>NZ_CP147513.1:0-30016 GCF_037201985.1 Lwoffella lincolnii
AAAATTCATTTGGGTTAGAATTACCTTAGTTACAAAATTCGTATAAAAAAAGGATTGCATGATGTTTGACACAATGCTAAAAGCCAGTGCAAAATACACAGCAACGCAACGCAACGCAACGCAACGCAACGCAACGCAACGCAACGCAACGCAACGCAACTAGCCAAATTACACCCTAAATTTTTCTTTTTGTCTTTTCTAGCAACATCATCACTGTTGCTACCTACCGCAAGTTTTGCAAATCCTGCAAATTCTACTCAAAATCAAGTTTCAGAAGCTCTCCAAGTTCCCCAGCTATCAGCCAAAGACAGTTACGGCTGTGAAGCCTTTTTATGCTTTGCTGGTGGTCTGCATGAACCTGCTTGCCAAAAAACGATTTTACAAGTTAAACAAGATTTAATTCGTGGTCGTGGCTTTCCCCATTGCCCCAGTGTGGCTAATGCTGATGGTTCATTTGGTGGTCATGGTTCATCTCGTGTTTGGACACAAAACACCAAAAAGCGTGTGTATGTTTATGTTCAAGATGCTGACGGCACTACTCGCCAAGTTGCAAACCTAAGAAAACGCTAGGCTAGGGGGTTTTGTTATGCTTGATATGGCAATGATGGCAGAGTGTAGCCCAAACATGCACCCAGTGCTTGTACAAGCGATTGTAAAAACAGAAAGTAATTACAATCCTTTTGCTATTGGTGTTAATCGTGGCAATCGTTTGACAAGACAGCCAAGAAGTTTTGGTGAAGCGGTTTTGACTGCCAAACGCTTACTTAGTCAAGGTGTAAATATTGATTTAGGACTTGGGCAAATCAATTCAAGCAATTTGAATTGGTTAAATTTGTCTGTTGAACAAGCCTTTACCCCATGTGCCAATCTGCAAGCATTGCAAAGGGTTTACCTGACTTGTTATGACAAAGCTGGCAATACTGGTCTTGGCGATAGAGTGCAAAGAGCATTTAGCTGTTACAACACAGGTAACTTTACCAAAGGCTTTAACAACGGTTATGTTACCAAAGCCACGAATAATCTTAATGATTTGATTGCTAAGGCGACAAATTCTGACCAGTATTTAACACAAACAACCCATACCGTCAAAAATGCCCCTAGAAACGCCGTAGAGCCACAGAAAAGCAATTTAGGTATAAACATACCACCTAAGGCACAAAATTCCAATATGAGCGTTTCTGTGCGTTCTGATAGCCATTTAAATAATCAACCACAAATCCCTGAAAATATCCAAGCTGAAAATGTGCCTGTGAAAGTACACAACAGTTGGGACATTTTTGGGGATTTTTAATTTTTAAGACAAAAGGAAAATGTGATGAACATTAAAACTTTGAAAGCCGATTTGGCCAATCAAAATGCCTTTAAAAATAAGGTTTCTAGCCTGATTTTGGGTTTGAGCGTCATGCTTTTAACCAGCAATTCTGCTTTTGCAGATTTGGCTGGTGGTTTGAATAAAGCTGAGGACACCATAACAAAAATTAAAGATTGGGGTATTGGTGTGGCTGGGGTTGCAGCGGTGATATATATTCTATGGAAAGCCCTAGAAACTTGGCGTTCTCGTGGCGACTGGGGTGATTTTGCCATTTCTGCGTGTTATGTGGCGATTGCTGGGGCAAGTCCAGCCATTGCCAGTTGGGCTTGGACGGCATTTCAGTGATGGATAATTTTAAAGAATACCCAAGCTATAACGCCCTTGACAGAACAGCGATGTTTATGGGCGTGCCATTATTACCAGCAGTCATGCTGTTAATGGTGGCACTGCTCATATTCCTAGTTGGTGGCAACACTTTTGGCGTTGCTGGTTTTATGTTTGGCTTTGTTGTTTTTCCTGTTTTTTTGTTTTTAAGGCAAATCTCTCAAACAGACGATAGAGCGTTGTATGTCTTGTATTTAGAGATGATTTTTAAATTAAAAAGAGTGGCGTTTAGAGAATTTGGCAACACTTTAACAATGACCCCAGAGCGGTATCTAAGACATGAAGAAGTTATTTTACAAAATTTTAGAGCGTTTGACAGCCGTACCAAATGAGATACCCAAGCTTCGCTTGCACGTTTCTGACACGGCTATTAGCTTTGAAGAGAATTACATTTCTTCTGTCATGGAGTTTGATGGCATTGTCTTTGAAGCCATCTCTAACAATGTCTTAGAAAATGACTTTGAAGCCCTAAACCTTGCTTATGCTGAAACGGCAAAAGAAAAAGCAGGGCGATTGTCATTTCACTGCTATCAATTAAGACGCAAAATTGACACCGAAAAAGAGTATCGCTTTGACAATCAATTTTGCCAAGATTTTTCTGATAAATACTTACAGCGTTTTAAAGACACTGATTATTATGCCAATCGCTATTACATTGTGTTTACGCTCAAATATGGCACAGACTTAGATGAAGCCATCAATGAGCTTGAAGCGGTTTGTGATAGATTTGCCAAAACATTGAGCAAATACGAACCAAGAATGCTGTCGGTTTATACCAATCAAAACGGCATTTTATGTTCACAAATTTGGGAGTTTTTTTATGAAATCATCAATTCTGAGCAGTCTGTGGGCGGTTGTCCCATAACTGGTTCGCCAGCTTATGATGTGTTGCCAGCGTCCAATTTGCATTTTGGCTTTGAAATTTTGCAAATCAAAGGCGTGTTAAAAAATCGCTTTGTGGCACTGTGTGATTTAAAGGATTTCCCCTTTACAACCAAATTAGGAATGTTCAATGGAGCAAGCCTTGCTTTGCCATTTGAATACAATTTTGTTCAGTCTTTTGTGGCGTTAAGCCCTGTCAAATCGCTTGAACTTATTGACAGACGCTTAAATGAACTTCGTTCTGTCAAAGATAAAGCACAGCACCAACAAGACGAGTTAGAGCTGGCACAAGGTTACATTCAGTCAGGTGAGATGGCATTGGGTGGTTATCATGCGGTATTGGCAATCTTTGGTGAAACACAAAAAGAGGCCATGACAAACGCCATAAGTGCCATGGCAAGTTTTTCTAACAACGCAGGGGCAATTTTTAGAAAATCCACAGCGTCCGCCCCAGCCAGTTATTTTAGCCAACTGCCCAATTACTGGTACATTCCCAGACGAATGATGAAGTCCAGTCGTAATTTGGCAGGTGCGTTTAGCATGCACAATTACAGCCGTGGTAAGGCAAAAGGTAACCCCATTGGGGACGGCACGGCGATTATGCCATTGCAAACTCGCTCAAAGACCCTGTATGACTTTAATTTTCATTTCACCAATCCCCTAGAAGATACCATAGGCGACCAAATTGCAGGGCATACGCTGATTTTGGGGGCGACAGGTACAGGTAAAACCACCTTGCAGACAACGCTCTTGGCATTTACTCAGCGTTTTAACCCTGCCATGTTTGTGCTTGACAAAGATAGGGGCATGGATATTTTTATCCGTGCCTTAGACGGCGATTACTTCGCCATTGAAGAAGGTAAGCCAACTGGCATTAACCCTTTTCAGTTTGAAGATGGCCCAAAGTTGCGAGACTTCTTGAATGACTTGGTTGTGGGTTGTGCCAATGACGGTTCAATCACTTGCACTTCCGAAGAGCAAAACCAAATCAAAAACGCCATTGACACGGTGATGAGCTTGCCTGTGCCACTAAGACGCTTTTCAGCATTGTTGCAGTCTATCCCTGCTCGTGGTGGTAACGAACTACACGCAAGACTGCTCAAATGGTGCAACACCGAAGAAAACCAAGGGCGGTTTGCGTGGGTGCTTGATAACCCAGTCAATCAGTTTAACCCTGATGATTTTAAAATCGTGGGTTTTGATGTGGGGTCAATTTTAAAAGAGAACTATCAGCCTACTGAGCCGTTACTGGCGTGTTTGTTGTATCTAAAATCACAGATGATTAAAAACCACGGTCTTTTGTGTACGGTGGTGGAAGAGTTTTGGTTACCGCTTAAATACAAGACGCCCCAAGAGATGATGTTAGATGTACTAAAAACAGGGCGTAAGCGTGGCGAGTTCATGATACTTGTTACCCAAAGTCCAGAAGAAGCGGTTAATTCGCCCATTTTTCCAGCGATTGTTCAGCAAACACCAACAAAAATTTTACTGCCCAACCCTGATGCTGAATATAAAAACGAGCAAGGGGGTGGATACAGTCGCATCGGTCTGACCCAAAAAGAATTTATCCAGCTACAACGTTTGGCACTGGACAGTCGCACATTTTTAATCAAGCAAGGTCATCAGTCCAGTTTTGGTGTGCTTGATTTGTATGGCTTTGACGATGAAATCAGTGTGCTATCAGGCACGACCAAAAATGTTGAATTGCTTGATGAGATATTAACTAATTTTGAAAAACAGCCCATCTCTGATGTTTGGTTGCCCATTTTCTATGAAGCTAGAAGACAAAAGAAAATGGGGGTGTTAAACACAAAAGAGCTGGTTTATCAACACTTGGCAAAAGCAAGCTAAGTTAATTTAATTTAAGGAATTTAAAATGAAAGTAACGTTTATTCATGCAAAAAAGGCCATTTTTTCTTTTGTCTTACTAACAACAATGGGGGTGGTAAATGTTGCCCACAGTGCCATTCCTGTGATTGACCCAGCTGCCATTGCCCAAGCGGTGCAACAGGTACAAAATCAAGTGCAACAAATCCAAAACATGCGTCAACAGTTAAAGGCGGTTACTGACAATGGCAATTATGCAAGCCTACTCAATGACCCAAATTTAAGAAAACAGCTCAATAAATATCTACCAAAGGGCTATACCGACATTATCCAAGCGGTACAAAAAGGAGACGCTGGGGCGTTGCAATCTGTCTACAACCAAGTGTTGCAATCAGAACAGCAAAAGCGTTCAAACATGACAGGGATAGAGCGTGTTAAGGTCGCCCAAGCGGCCCAAGAAGCCCAAATGATTGTCATGATGAAGCATTTGGACACTCGTTCAAGCTCTATGCAAAATTTGGTTAATCAAATTAACCGCACCCAAAATACCGCCCAAAAACAAGACTTGATGAATGCCTTACAAGCCGAACAAGCGATGATACAAATTGATTTGGGTAAAATGCAGGTGATGATGAAGTTGGCAGAAGAACAAAGAAGACTTGCAAATAAGCAAGCTGGGGAAGAATGGCGTAAAGCACGCTTTAAAAAATAAGATAAGGCAAAGGCGATGGATATTTTCCAAAGTATTTTTGAACGCATAGATAATTTAGTAAAAAGTGAAATTATGGGCAAAACCGCCGAAATTATGAATATGCTATCGCCTATTTTTTTATCTGCTTTTATTATTTATGTGATGCTGGTTTTTTGGTCTTATTGGCAAAATCCAAATCCTGAAAACACAATGATTGATTTAATCAAGCGTGTCATGGTTTGGGGTGTAATCATTAGCTTTGGTATTAATATTGGTAATTATAGCAATACTGTTGTACCAATTGTGCTTGGGTTGGGTGATGGTTTAAGTCAGGCATTTAGTGGTCATACTGGCTCTAACGCATCGTCTTTGGACGCATTAGCAAGTCAAATTGTAGATTTGGTTAATGCTAATGCTCAAAAGGCTTGGGAGACAGATGGCATTGTTGAAACAATTGGAGCTGTTATAGATACAACGATAAACAATGCAATTATTTTAATTGCATCAGCAATATTTTTGGTTATTGCATCAGCATATATTATTTTAACAAAGGTTTTTTTAGCAATTTTGGCAGTTGTTGGGCCAATATTTATTACTTGTTTTTTATTTCCAGCTACTCGGCAATTTGGCATGGCTTGGATAAATCAAGTGGTTAATTATTCTTTTTTGATGTTATTTATAAATATCGCAGGTGGATTTTTTATTGCTTATATTAATGATGTTTTAAGTGCAATGACCACAGGTCTTGCACAAAGTGGAACATCTCTTGACGGTGTTATTGCAACATCAGCAATAATGCAAATTGTATTAGCAACTTTGCTGTTTGTGGTCATATTATTAAAACTGCCTGAATTGGCAAGTGGCTTGGCAGGGGGTATTGCTGCAAACGGTTTTGGTAATTTAATGAATAATGTGAGAATGATGAGACAACTGGGGGGAAATAAAGGTGGTGTCAAAAAAGGTGGTTCAATTCATGAAAAATAATTATTTATATCTGGCTTTACGCCATTCATCAACTTTCTTTTTACCATCAGCTTCATTAGCGTTTTTACAATTAGCATCAGATTGTTTATTTTCGGCACATTCGGCCAATACTTTGGCTCTAACATCGTCATTTGCCAAGAGATAATCAACCGTATAGCTTTCTTGGCTTTTACCACAGCCAGCTAAGGCGGTCAAAGATAGGGCGATTAGACAAACTTTTTTCATGGTAACGACCTAATTTCATAAAATTTAAATGCACAAATTTTATCACAAAGGGGCTTTTATGTCTAAGTGTTTTTTGATTGTTTTGTCGGCGTTGAGTGTGGCAGGTTGCGTAAGTCAAACTGTACCAAAAAATCCGCCCTTGGTGTCTTATTCCCAAAGAAATTGGGTGGCGGTCAATGCCAACGACTTTGTACCGCCCAACGCCAAAACCTATGTCAAGGTTGAACAGATTGATTTAAGTGCTGTTAAAACTGAGCAGCCAGCACCAGCACAGCAGGAAAACTAACAATGGGAATTTTCAAAAAGTCTAACAAACCCAAAAAACAAAAGGCGGTAACTGCCAAAGAAGCCAGCCATGACTTTATCAATGCCAGCCGTGCTTTTGAAAAATCACGCATGGGTGAGATTGAAAAAAGCCGTGTTTTGGCGTGGAAAATCGCCTTTGGGGCGTGTGTCATTGCGGTCATCAATGCCATTGCCATCATTGGCTTAACCCCCTTAAAGACCGTTCAGCCCTATGTTATCCGTTATGACAACAACACAGGGGCGACCGATATTGTAACCATGTTTAACGGCATTGAAGATGAAGCCCAAGCAGAGATTAGTGCCAAATATTTCTCTGCCATGTATGTCAATTTGCTAGAAAGCTATGACTGGTACACCCTGCAAAGTCAAGTAGATAAGCTTATGATGTTCTCAAACAAAGACATGCAACAGCGTATCAATAACAAATATGCCATGCCTGACGCACCGCACAAAATTTATGAAAACTCAAAAAGAGTTGAAGTAAAAGTTAATAATGTCTCCATCATTGATAAAAACGGTTTGGTGCAAGTCCGCTTTACCAAGACTATTGTTCCAACTAATGGCGGTAATTATAACGCCCAAGAGCAAACATTAAGCCCAGAGCCACAGGTTAAAAAGTACATTGCCACCATCGGCTATGAGTATGTTAAAACCCCAGCTGTTGATGATGTCAGGCTTGTTAATCCCTTTGGGTTTACGGTCATCAGCTACCGTGTTGATGAAGAATTTGGGAGCTGATTATGCCAATCAAATTATTTTTCTTTTGTCTTTTTAGCATATCTGCCTTGTACCCAACGCTTGCAATCGCTGAAAGTTTGCCACAGTCGGCAGGGTTAGATGGCCGTGTACAAGTGTTTGATTATAGCCCCAATGATGTTTATGTGATTAACGCCCAAGCAGGATATGCCAGCCTTATTCAGCTAGAAGACGGCGAATTTATCCATGATGACGGTGGTTTGGGAATGGGGCTTGCTGACAGCTGGAACATTGCTGTTAAGGGTAACAACATCTTTTTTAAGCCAATTAGCCCAATGCCTGACACCAATTTGATTTTGATTACCAATAAGCGAACTTATGCCTTTGTGCTAACAAGTAGCCAACACCCAAGCAATGTCAGCTACATTGCACGCTTTAATTATCCAGTCATCGCCAAAGTGTCTGATGCCCCTGTTTTGCCTGAATATGTGGTCAAAAGCCACACTTTGGCGGACGGTAGAGATGTTTATATGGACGCCGATTTTAACAAAAACTATCTCTATCGTGGGGCGGACAACACCAAGCCTACTAATGTTTGGGACGATGGACGATTTACATACCTAAGATACAATCACGCTTCCGACTTGCCTGTGGCTTATCGTGTATTGCCTGATAACAGCGAAATGCTGGTTAATACGCATATTGAGAATGATACATTGGTTTTACAAGAAATTGGGTCGGTTTATCGCTTGCGACTTGGTAATGAAGTTGGCGAAATTGGCAACCAATACAACCATAAACCAAAATTTAATGTCAATGGCACAAGTGATAAGGCTTGGCAACGAGTGGACATTCAAGGGCAAGGGCAATAATAAGGGGACGATATGGAAAATCCAAATGATGATAAAAATACCATCATCTTAGATGATGAGCCAGATACAGAATTTTTGTCCAAAAAGGACAATAAAAAAATCAATGAAGCCACAACGCCTGATGATAAAAAAATAGATGACATACCGTCCGCCAACGCCCAAGGGCGAGACACCGATAACAACAAAAAACTAAAAACATTGGCGATTTTTATTGGGGCGATTGTGGTTGCAATCGCTGGGATTGTCATGGCAAGTTCACGATACAGCGAAAACAAAGAAAAAAGAAAAGCCCAAGAAGCCGAAGCCATCGCTCAGAACCATAAGACAATGGCAACTGGCACAGTGGACATTAAAAGCGACCAAGCACAAATCCAAAACTCAAAAATGTATGACATACCGCCCCCAGTAGACGCAACGACTGATGAGCAAGCGGACGCAACACAGACACCGCCAGTAGTAACGCCAGTAGAAGAGCCTTATATACCCCCACCAAATCCTGTGCCGACCAGTCAATATAACGATACGGTAGCTTATGCCCCTGCCCCTGTACCAGCTCCAACCTATGAACCCAATCCTGCCTTATTTGATGATGAGATGATGCAACAGCCAAATGTGCCACAACCCCAAATACAGCCACCTGCTGATGTGTTGGTTGATGTCTATGGTGCAAAGGCTTTAAGAGCCAGTACTGAGCAACAAAGTCAAGATAGCCAGCGTGCAAATGCAGCAGAAACGGCGAAACGGCGTTCAAACACCAGTTTATTACTGACAAAAGGCACAAGCATTCCGTGCGTTCTAAAAACCAAAATTGACAGCACATATCAAGGCTTTACTGTCTGTCAAGTGAGCAAAGACGTTTATAGTGCCAATGGTCAAACATTGCTGATTGAGCGTGGTTCAAGCGTATTTGGTGAGCAAAATGTACAGCTAAACCAAGGTCAAGCAAGGGTCTATGTGATTTGGCAACGCATTGAAACACCAAAAGGTGTGTCGGTGAATGTGGACAGCCCAGCAACAGGGCAACTGGGTGAAATGGGCGTTGGTGCAAGGGTGAATAATCACTTTGGCAAACGCTTTGGCGGTGCGATTATGCTAAGCCTTATCCAAGATGCCATCTCTGCTGGCACAACACACTTAGAAAAGGATAAATCCAAGACAGGACAGACCACGATTGAAAACACGTCAAGCACTGCCGAGAGCATTGCAGAAAAAGCCCTTGAAAACAGCATAAATATACCGCCAACCGCCATTGTTCATCAAGGCACATTGATTAATATTTTGGTTAATCGTGATGTGGACTTTTCAAGCGTCTATGGGGTGGAACGTGCTTACTGACACTGTCAATACTGGTTATGATAAATCAAGTGTGCTTAGGGGGTTACTTGCCCCTTTGCAGCCTTACTTTGACGATAAAGGCAACACAGAGATTGCAGTTAATCGCCCCTTTGAGATTTGGACTGAAAACCAACACGGCTGGCAAAAACACCATGCCCCAAAACTTACCTACAATCATTTAAAAAATATTGCTAATACTTTTGCTGTCTTTAACAACCTAGAAATCAATGGTGAGAACCCCATTTGTTCAGGCGTATTGCCTGACGGACAACGTGGACAGGTCATCATTCCAACAGCCTGCGAAGTTGGTACGGTGTCAATCACGATACGCCAGCCGAATTTAACTCGTTTTGAATTTGATGATTATGAGAAAAGTGGGCGATTGGATAACTGGGTTGATGTGTCAACTTTCCAGACAGACAACGTACAGTTGCCAAACTTTGAACGCCAGCGATTAGAAAGCGAAGCACAAGAAATCAAATATCTAAGCCGTTATCTGGGCATTCCTGATGATGTGAAATTACAGCTTTTTGAATTGCAAATGCTAAAAGCCAAAGCTGACAGGGATATTGATAAATTTATCCGTTTAGCATTGGAGCATAAGCAGAATATTTGTCTGATTGGTGCAACTGGTTCAGGTAAGACTACTTTTACCAAAGCCATTTGTGATTTAGTGCCTTTGGATACTCGCATCATCACGATTGAAGATACTCATGAATTAGACCTGCCTAAGCACCCTAATAGAGTACATTTGTTTTATAAAGATGTAACGCCAAAACAGTTATTAGCGTCTTGTATGCGTATGAAGCCTGACCGTATATTCCTGACTGAACTTCGTGGGGACGAAGCCTTTGATTATGTGGGGGCGTTAAATAATGGGCATGGTGGTTCTATCACAACAGTACACGCCAATGATTGCAAAAGTGCTTATTATCGCATTGGAACACTTATTAAACAATCAGAAATTGGCTCAAAAATTGATTTTGACCAAATTATGCGTGATACATACACGACAATAGATGTGATGATATTTTTGGAAAGAACCCATGTAAAACAAGTTGCCTATGACCCAGTCAGAAAGGCAAGATTGCAACAAGGTAAGGCATTATGAGCGATAGAAAGCCTGCCGAATACTTAATTATCATCATCATTGCCAATATTATTTTTGTGGCGGTGGCGTGGTTTTTTGCCAATTATGTTTTTATGGAGTGGCAAAAAATCCCAACAGAACATTTTGGCTATGACACTATTTTGAAATACCAAGATGTTTACGGACATATTGACAAGGTTGCCAAAGCCATTAAAGGCTCAATATTGGCTGGGGTTGTGATGTGGCTTGTGCTAAATGTGGTTGTTTTTACCGCTTTATTTAGCAAACCAAAGCGTGAGTTGCATGGTTCGGCACGCTTTGCCAATGACGCAGAAATTAGACGAGCTGGATTTTTGCCAAATGACAAAGAGCGAGCCAAATTACAAACCAAAAAACCGTCTAACCCCAGCATTTTAATTGGTAAACACAAAAATAAGTTTTTAGAGTTTTTTGGCAATGAATTTATGTTTGTGGCCGCCCCAACTCGTTCAGGCAAGGGTGTGGCAATCGTTATTCCCAATTTATTGCACTATCCTGACAGCGTGATGGTGCTTGATGTGAAAAATGAAAACTGGGACTTAACCGCAGGTTTCAGGGCAAAATACCAAGATGTTTACTTGTTTTCGCCCAACCCAACACCGCAGATTGTCAATGGCGAGAAAATTTACCGCTCACATCGATACAACCCATTAGACTATATTAGCCGTGATGAGTTTGAGCGAATGAAAGATATTGGCGACATTGCCAATATATTCTTTCCAGCTAATAGCGGTAATGACACGTCAGATTACTTCAATTCACAAGCACAGCGTTTATTTACTGGGCTGGTCTTGTATATGATTGAAACGCCTGAACGCCCCTGTACGCTGGCAGAACTCATGCGAATTGCAGAAAGTCCAGTACCGCTTAATGACTGGATTGTACAGACCATAGAGCAACGCAAAAGTGAAGGTAGGGAATTGTCCGCCGAATGCGTCCAAGCATTGATGAGCTATGCTGGAAACCCAGCAGAGAATACTCGTGGGGGCATTGACAGTACAATGAAAGCACCCCTAATTATCTTTACCGACCCAGTGGTTGCGGCTGCCACATCAGCGTCTGATTTTCGCCTTGATAAAGTCCGCAAAAAGAAAATGACAATTTACGTTGGTATCCAGCCTAACGCCTTGCCAAGATTTTCAAAGCTGTTAAATATCATGTTTAGCCAGCTTTTAGGGATTAACACACAAGTTCTGCCTGAACAAGATGATGGCTTAAAGCATCAATGTTTGGTGCTTTTGGACGAATTTACCGCACTTGGAAAGATTGAGATTGTACAAAAATCGGTTGCTTTTATGGCTGGCTACAATATGCGTCTTATGCTGATTTTCCAATCAAAATCACAGGTTGAAGGCGTTTATGGCAAAGAAGGAGCAAAAGATATTTTTGCAAACATGGCTTGCCAAGTGGAATACACCCCAACCGAGCAAGACCAAGCCGAAGAGCTAAGCCGTAAATTAGGCACACAGACTGTTAAGGGCAAATCAGTCAGTCGCAATCGTGGTAAAGGTGGCGGTGGCAGTATCTCAACATCAGACCAATCAAGGGCGTTAATGCTTCCCCAAGAGCTAAAAGAGATGGACGCTGAAAAAGAAATCATCTTTTTTAGACGCACGCCCCCCATTTTTTGTGATAAAGCATTCTATTACACCAGCCCTGATGTCTTTGGCAAACGCATGAAAAGAGTGGAAGAGCCAGCACAAGGGCTTGATATTCCAGCCAAACACCAACCGCCGATATTGAATATCAAGGAAACCTTGAAAATCATGCGTGGCATTGTCAAAAACCCAGCCGACCATTACAGTAAGTTGCAAACAACCAAAGAGATTGAAGCAAGCAACCCTGAATATTTTGATGCAGTGGGTAAAAATTTTGGCATTGATGAGCATTTTATGGCACACATTGACACACTTGATGACACAACTGTCAAAGACTTATTAGCAAAAGAACGCAGTAATCACATTGGCGTTCATGAAAATTGCAATGAAGTGGATTTTAACTTAGATGATGAAAGCGAGTTTGACGCTGATTTTATGCAAGATGTCCATGATGAATTTGCCAATTTATTTTAACCGATGACGGAGTTTGAAGATGAGCAATCAAGACAAACATGTAAAAGGCGAATTATTGGATTTTGGTACCGCACCCTATCAAGACAACCCCCAAAACACGCCCAGTTACTTTGTGCAATTACGCACCGATAATCATACAATCAGCAAAAAATGGGGCGTGGATTTGGAGAGAGCCATAAAAGATGCTGGCGTACAAAAAGGCGATACCATTATTTTAAATGACTTAGGAAAGCAACCTGTTAATATCCCTGACCCAAACAACCCAGCTCAATCAAAAACAGTACATAAAAATTTATGGGAAATTGAAAGATATGAGCCAGCATTAGACCTGCCAAATGCCATAGAACACGACAGTGAACGAGAGCAACAAAAAAGCCCAATGGCTGATAATACAAAACAAAAAGAAGAAACCATCATACCAAGCCAAACCCAAAAAACACCTGATTTGGCAGAGTTTGACTGGTTGCCTGATAATATTAAAAACAACTATGTGGCGATTACCAAAAATCGTTATTTAACCGACCAAAAAACCAATTATTACGATAAAAACGACAAAGACCAAGTAAACATTGCTTTTGAAGATAGAAGCAGCAGCTTACACACATCACGCCAAGATGAAAAAACCATTCATGCCATGCTGGACATGGCACAATCCAAAAACTGGACGGCCATTAAGCTAAAAGGCACAGAAGAGTTCAAGCAAAAGGCGTGGCTAGAAGCGTCATTGCGTGGCATTGAAGTTAAGGGCTACACACCAACAGAAAAAGATTTGGCGGAACTGCAAGTCAAGCAACAAGCACGCACTACCAACCAAGTAGAAATGACCGCTCAAAAACCGCTTGAAACAAATCAGCAAGCCAAAGTGGGGGAAAACCAACCGCAACAGACACCACCGACCCAAACAGGTCAAGAAACCATTTATAACAAACTACAAGACCCCAAGGATAACCAAGCCTATTTAGATAGAATTGGTAAAGATTTTAAAGGTGCTAACATCAGTAGGTTGGCAAAGAATAATAGTGAAGCCAAAGAACTTGCCAAAAACTTTACAGGCACAGAGCTTACTAATTTCCATAGTGGCATTCAGGCTGTTATATCAAATAAAAATTTAGATAAAATGCTCAGTGGAAAAGCCAGTAATAAATCAGTTAATGAAGAAATTCATGCGATTGCTGTCGCTAATGCAGATAAATTATTTGAAAATTCTGTTTTTGCTTGGCAAAGTGGTTATAAGAATGATAGCCCTGACATAGAAGCTGTTCATAGAACGATTGCACCTATGAAAGTAGATGACCAAGTGTATTTGGCTAAACTAACCGTGAAAGAAATGACAAGAGAGCAGGGTAATAGAGTTTATTCCATTGAAGCGGTGGAAGTTGAACAAGAAAAAAGCCCCATTCCAGAAATGACGGAGACAGATAATGTAAGGTACACTTCTATCCCACATCGGCTCAATGGGGCTTTGATTGACATTATAGTAAAAAACGCCCAAGAATACAATAAAAACAGTCAAGAAAAATCGCAAGATTTACAAAATAACAACAAAGACACATCAGAGCAAACCGACAAACTGACAGCTCTTGACATTAAAAAAGACATTCGCCAAATTTTTCAAAATGGTTATAAAGACGGTTCAATCAAAAGCCGTGATGAGCTGGTGGCGGTATTAAAAGAGCGTGGTTTTGAGATTAAAGAAAATGAAAAATCCATCAGCGTATCGCCCCCCAACAGCAATCAAGTTGTTAATTTAAAGGGCGAAGTTTTTACCAAAGGCTATGACGCTGTCAAATCGTTAAAAGAGCGTTTAGAGCCTGATGCCCTACAACAGACTTACTCCAACCTAAAAGACAGTGATTTGGTGCATATTACCGCTTATAAAAACAAACTCTTTGATGATTATAAAGACGGTAAACCAAAGGCATTACAGGCTTCACTGGTTCAGCTAGAAGAGAGTATTAAACAAATGGCAAAAGGCAAAGAAATGGATTTTCCTGCCCTGCCAGTTAATGAAATCAAACCTGACATACAAGTTCGCACCACAGACAACCACGATAAAAGCCGTCAGATTTAATTTTTCTTTTGTCTTTTAGCCAATGGGGATAAAAATGCGTTTATTTATAGCTGAAAAACCTGAACTTGCAAAAGCTATTTGCACAGGGCTTGGGGGTGTTTTTAAACAGCTTGACGGTTACTACCAACACCCTGTTAAGGGCGATACTGTAACTTGGTGCTTCGGTCATATGTTGGCTTTGAAAGAACCCAATGAGATAGACGCTATTTATGAAAGATGGTCTATGCAGACCCTGCCAATACCGCCGTTTCTGCCAGCTCAAAGAAAAGTAAGCAAAGACAAGGCTAAACAGGTAAAAATCATTAAAGAGCTGGTGGGTAAAGCCACAACGATTGTTAATGCTGGCGACCCTGACGAAGAAGGACAGCTGCTTATTGATGCGTTGTTACGCTTTGTTGGAAACAGAAAGCCAGTCATGCGTGTACTTATCAACGATAACACCCCTGCCGTTGTCCAAAAAGCCCTTGCTAATTTACGTCCTAATAGCGAATTTGAGCATTTGGGTTGGAAAGCCGAGAGCAGAGCCATTGCAGACCAGTTATTTGGTATAAATATGTCAAGAGTGTACAGCCTGACCGAGCAAGCCAAAACAGGCAACCGTGAAACGTTGCATATTGGGCGAGTGCAAACGCCAATACTAGGTTTAGTTGTGCGTAGAGACAGAGAGAACGCCAGCCATAAAAAGAGTTTTTATTATGTCGTTCAAGGTAATTTTATTGTTAATGGGATTGCATTTACAGCCAAGTATCAGCCAAAGGACAGCGACCCCATAGATGAAAAGGGGCGACTAATTGACAAGAATTTTGCTCAAAATCTTGCCAATAGTTTGAGCAATCAATTTGCAAAAATTTTGATTGCGAACACAACCGCCAAAGCAGAGCCAGCCCCTTTGCCGTACAATCTCATTAAGCTACAAGCCGACGCAAGCCGTTTGTATGGCATATCCGCCAAACAGACAGACCAAATTACCCAGTCTTTGCGTGAGAAACACCACCTAATCACTTACAACCGCTCTGATTGCCAGTATTTGAGTGATGAACAGTTTGCTGATGTGGGGACGGTGCTTGCTGGCATTACTGGCACTTTGCCTAATTCAGGTGTCTTTTGCAATACTGCTAATCCCAATCAAAAAGGGCGAGCCTTTAATTCATCAAAGGTATCAGCACACCACGCCATTATCCCAACACAAACAACGGTTAATTGGGGCAGCCTAAGCACAGACGAGAAAAACATTTATAAGCTCATTGCACGCTCTTATATCGCCCAATTTTATCCGCCTTATGAGTATGACGAAACCAAAATAATGCTTGATGTGGTGGTGGACGGCACACCCTATCAGTTCTCTGCTACTGCACGCTTTGACAAATCACTTGGTTGGAAAACTTTGTATCGCAAAGACCCTACCAACGAAGAAGTGGCGACTGACGAAGACACCCAATTAGCTGACCTTAGAAGTCTTGTAAGCGGTATGAGTGGACAATTAGGGCAAATTAACGCTACCGAGTGCGAAACCAAGCCTAAGCCCCTATACACCGAAGAGACGCTGTTAAAAGACCTAACACAAGTCGCCAAGTATGTCAAAGACAGCAACCTTGCCAAGACCTTAAAAGACAAAGATAAAGGCAAACAAGGCGAACACGGCGGTATTGGCACACCAGCGACCCGAGCAACCATTATGGATAAGCTATTTGATAATGGTTATTTAGAGTATAAAGGTAAATCTGTTATTAGTACCAAAAAAGCCCAAGATTTGTACGATAAGCTAGACGATATTGTACGTTTTCCTGATATGACGGCGGTGTGGCATGAACAACAAAAAGAAATTAAGAACCAAGATGATGTTCATGCTTTTATCAATGGTTTGCAACAGTCATTTATCACGCCTTTAATTGAAAGATTAAAAGTTGGTTATGTACCGCCAGCACCAAAACCAAAAGAAGACTTGTCAGGCAATCCGCCATGTCCGAAATGTGGGCGACCGCTTAAACGAGCCGAAAGCAAGTTTAAAAAAGGCGAATATTATTGGGGTTGCACTGGCTTTTATGACAAACAAAACCCTTGCAAACACACCATGGACGATAAAGACGGTGTACCAACCGAAAAAGAAGCAAAACCTGCCCAAAACCTATCAGAATTTGACTGCAAAAAATGCGGTAAAAAGCTGATATTACGACAAGGTAAAAACAAAGCTGGTAAACCTTACAGCTTTTTTGGCTGTTCAGGCTTCCCAAAATGTAAACAAAACTATGATGAAGTGGGTGGCAAACCACAATATGACTGATTTTGATGTGATAATTTTTCCCCTTAATTTTTCTTTTGTCTTTATAACTTAATAGGAAAACCATCATGAATATAGAAGATTACTTATTTAACTCTTTAACCGAAGAATACCATCAAAGCTATGTTAAAGCCCGTCAAGAACAAGGCATGACCTACATTGCTGATTATGATGAATGGATTGCAACCACTGCCAAATTAGACAAGCTAAAATTTCAAGACAAAACACACACTTGGGAGAGTAGCGAACACAACCCAGCTAATTATCCTGATTATGAGCAACAAGATGCAGATACCAAAGAGATTTGGCAGTTAAAGGGTAGGATTGCCTACAATGAAGACCAAAAAGCATTAGACAATCAAATAAATGCACTGGAAACCTTATTATCTCACCCTGATGATTTTGAAAAAATCACAAGCGATTAATTTTGAATAAAAAGAAAAATTAAGGAACATCTGATGAGTAACACAGACCAAAACCAAAAACCAGAAGATTTTGGCGAACACATCAAGGGGGCAAAAAAAGAGACCTATTTTAAGGCGATTGACCCAACCAGCGAAGAAGCCAAATCCTTGCCATTATCAAAACTTTGGAAAGATAAAGACATCAAAGCCATTGAAGACCGAACGCTTAGGGCAATTTCTTTTGCCATAAAAGACAACTTACCCAACAAACCAAGAAATGCGATAAAACTTAATCGCTGGTTACAAAATTTGCAACATCAACAGGATTTTGTGGTTAGATTAATTGAAGCAAATGACCCCAAACACACACAAAAATCCTTACAAAACTTACAAGGGACAAAAGTTGGCAGTCAAGCCCAATTATTGGCAAGACTGGATTATGACGACTACAAAAAGATACAAAGTGTTGAATTTTGGCAAAAACACCAAAGTGATAACATCACATTTGCGGTTAAAATTGGCGGTAAAAGTCATGAATTTTCGCCAAAACAAGCGGTTACCTTAAACAATTACAACCCCCAAGCGGTAATTGATGAATTTGTAGATGACATAAAAACCATCATCAAAGAACAAGCCCAAGAGACTGGCAAAAAAGGCATGAATGCCAACAGCTTTGACATTTATACACGGCGAAAAGACAACACCGCCTTTATCAGTGCCAAAACCGACCGCCAAAAAACGCCACTTATTGAATTTGAAACGCTGAAAAAGGCTCGTGAGTACCTAAACGACCCTGAAAATATCGCAGAACTTGGTAGACGCTGGACGGCTCATAGGGAGCAAAATTCCATCACAAAAGCCGATATGCGAAACCAGACCAACAAAGAGCGTACAGGGCAATCTTACCGAGACCATGACATAACGCCTGATGAATTTATGGCAACTTTTGGGGTGCGTGGTGGACAATTTGGTAACTGGGTTACAGGCGATGAACGCCAGCAAATGCTCAATTCTGCCTATGATGGCTTGATGGATTTAGCCAAAACCTTAAATATTGAACCCAAAGCCATCGGATTAAATGGCACACTGGGCATTGCTTTTGGGGCTAGGGGTAGCGGTAGTGCGTCTGCTCACTATGAAGCCCAAGAGCAAGTAATCAACCTAACAAAAACTCGTGGGGCTGGAAGTCTAGCTCATGAATGGTGGCACGCACTAGACCATTACATGAAAAATGGCGATGACCTATTGACACGCCATTTGAACACCAACAGCACCGCACGACACCAAGAGCTTATCACCCCAGTTCGTGAACTGATTAAAGGCATTCACAAATCAGAATTATACAGCCGTTCACAAACAGCAGACGCATACCGAAGCGATGCTTATTTCTCAACCAATGTGGAAATGACCGCCAGAGCTTTTGAAAGTTATATCCAACATGCCCTATCCAAAAATGGCATTAAAAATGATTTTTTGGTTAATATCAAAGCTGAAAAAGACTGGCAAAAGAATTTGGACGCTTATCCCTATCCCAAAGCAGATGAATTGGAACAATTTACCAAGGCTTATACCGAAGTTTTTGACACACTAAAAGAAGTGGACAAGGAGTTTGCCCCTGTTCATTATGAACCTGAACAGATTATCCATGCCGACACGTTGGCGATTACCGAAGCTGATGAGACAAAGGAAAAGAGAACTCCAATCCAAGAGAGTACAGCTACTGAAAATGAAACACCACAAATTACACAGCCAATCTCTGCCCCAACGACACAAATACCCCAATCAAAAGTTTCTACCCCCAATATCTCCCAACACAATACCAAGCTAAATACGCCTTACGCTGAAAAAGACCAAGCCAAAGCACTAGGGGCAAAATGGGACAACACCAATAAGTCTTGGTATGTGCCACAAGGTCTTGATTTAAATAAGTTTGAAAGATGGCTTGTTCAAGACCGTCAAACACCACAAAATTCGCCCCAAAGACCGCAGGGGCAAGCCATACAACCAGCAGACCGCATTTATTTATACACCCAACCGTCCGACAATCTGGCCATTCAAGAGCTTAAAAAACAAGGCATTGTAAAATTTGACCTACCTAACAAACTTTGGTATGCCGACAAAGCCAATATGGACGCTGTTCGTCAATGGGCAACACGCCCCACTGTACCCACCGCCGAAGAAGCACTGGGCGACCATTTGCGTAGTCTGGGCATTAACGTAGAAGCAGGACACCCAATTATTGACGGTAAACCGCATCGTCTGGCCAATGACGGTTCAACTGACAAAAACGTCATGTATCATGCCTACCCCAATCATGGCGGTGTGCCTTATGCACGCATTACCAATTTTAGCAGAAATGGGGTTAGTGAATGGACTTATCCAACAGAGCATTTATTGGCTTTAAGAGCCATTGAAGCAGTTGAAAGAGCCAACGGCGGACACGCCCCCATTCAAAGCTCATACACCCAAAAAACAGCCACCACACCGCAAATAACACCAACAACCCAGCAAGCGGTAGAAAAAGCGGTAGAAAAAAACCCTGAAAAAATCGCCCTTGAAAACCTAATGGCACAGCGTGCAAAAATGCTGATGAGTTTTGCACCCATTGCCCCTGATAGCCAAAAATATCTAAATGACAAACAAGTAAGTGCCAATAACATTGCTC
The DNA here is from genome assembly GCF_037201985.1 of Lwoffella lincolnii. Classification (NCBI taxonomy): domain Bacteria; kingdom Pseudomonadati; phylum Pseudomonadota; class Gammaproteobacteria; order Moraxellales; family Moraxellaceae; genus Lwoffella; species Lwoffella lincolnii. The sequence goes on from NZ_CP147513.1 coordinate 20,134, forward strand.
ACATTATACCAAGTAGCGACAACATTCCAGAGCATTTACAAGCCCATATCGCCATTGGTAACACGCCTAAGCAGTTTTACTGGTTACAGCACAATAACCCTGAAAATAAGCTGGTACTACAACGTGGTAACTTAGTTATCCCCCAAATGAACGAGCAAGGCGAGATAAGAGCATTTGAAACAATCGCTTATAACAGTAGGAAATACGCCCTAAAAGATGCTCAAAAATCAGGATTATCAACAACACTGGGCGAGCTTAAAAATGGCGAACCCATTATCCTTGCAGAAGGCTATGCAACAGGGGCAACCTTGCATGAAAACGCAGGTAAAAAAGCAGTTGTCATATCATTTGGTAAAAATGGCTTGTTAGATACCGCAAAGAGCTTACGAGAGAGATACCCTGACAGTAAAATCTATATTGGGGCGGACAACGACCACAACAAAGAAGTCAATGTAGGGCTAATTGATGCAAAAGCCGTAGAAAGAACTGTACCAAACTCTTATGTTTTGCTACCACAGTTCAGTCAAGGCGATACAGGCAAAGATTGGAATGATGTATTTGTTGATAAAGGCATTGATGAGTTCAAACGTCAATTAAAAGAGCAATTGTCTGTTATTAATCCCCAACAAGCCATCAAGCCACAAGACCAAGAGCGACAGCCAAATCAAGCCGTACCAACCAGCCCCCTAGACCCTGATGTTATACGTCAAAACTTCCCAACCATGGGCGATGATAACATGAAAATGATACAAATTTGGCGAGTAGAAATTGCCAGTCGTTATGCCAACAAGCCCAGTCATCAAGAGCTGATTTTAGAGCGTTTAACAAACAAATTACCCGATTATGCCAATGGAGAGATTTTAACGCCCCCAAAGGGCTATTTGGATAAACAGCAAGCACCCCAAAACATTACCACAGAGCAACCGCAACACACACCGCCAACCGTTCAGCCAGTCAGCAATCAAATAAACGGTAGTGGGCGATAAGTTGTGGGTTGCGATTGCTTAATGCCTTAAACAGGTTGTTGTGATTATCCATAGCAATTAATTATTTGCAATAATTGCATTGTATTTGCAATATTAATTCACTTTTTTGCGTTTAACAAGATAACGGTTTAGTGTTGCAAGACTGACACCAACTTCATCGGCAATGCTTTGATAAGAGATGGCTTTGTAGCTTTGCAAATCTTTTTCTTTTTGTGCCAGTCGCTCTTCAATGATGGCTTGTTTTTCGCAGGTTAAAGATGGTTTACGCCCCTTATATACGCCCCTTGCTTTGGCTTTGGCAATGCCCTCACGCTGTGCTTCACGAATGAGTGAACGGTTAAACTGGGCAATCGCCCCAAAAATATGCAAAATCAGCACATCTATGGGGTTATTACCTGTGGCATTGATGGTGATGTTTTCTTGTAAGGATTTAAAGCTAACGCCTTTTTGGTTGAGTTCTTTGATGATGGCAAGCAAATCATCAAAATTCCTTGCCAAGCGGTCAAGGCTATGAACAATCACCATATCACCATAACGCACATAATCAAGCATTGCTTGCAGTTGTGGACGCTCTTTACTCTTACCTGTCATCTTATCAGTAAACACCCTATCAAGAGCAAGACCAGCCAGTTGACGGTCTGTATTTTGGTCAATGCTTGATACTCTGACATAGCCCACTGCTTGTGATTTGTTGTTTTTTAAAAATTCTTCTATATCGGTGGTGCGGTCTTGGTCTAATGGGTCTTTCATCTTTATGGTCAATTTATCAAAAGACGGTCATTATAAGATATTTATATCAAAACTTCAATAAAACCCTATTGACACATATTTTTAATGGATAATAATATATTTCATTAGGGTGTACTCTATTGAAATAAATAATTATCAAAAGAAGCCAAATATGTTATAATAGTAAAAGAAAAATTGTTAATTGGAGCTTACAATGAAAGACTTGAATTACTACCGCAATAAAATCAGAACTATGGATTTTATTCCAATGACTGATAAAGAATTACAAATCGTTATTGAGAGAAACAAAAATGCTGTCAATAATGCAAGATTAGAAGGTCTTTATGAAACCCAAGATGAAAAAGATTTTTTTCAAATGTTAATTGATGAGCGTGTGCCAGCAAATATCAGAAAAAACATCGTTAGAGAATGGACAGCAAATAGCGTATGAGTGATGAATATATATTAGATAATGGCACTCTAAAAAACAAACTTGGCATTACCGACCAACAAGCATTGAATAAAAGTGAAAGAAAAATTACTCGCAATGCAGAGTTGGATATGCCAAGTTTTTCTTTGGACTTTGAAGGACTTAAACAAATTCACAAGCATTTATTTGAAGACATTTATGAGTGGGCTGGGCAAATCAGAACAACGACATTACAAAAAGACCTAGATACATCTAAGTTCACACCCCCATATCTAATAAAGGTATATGCAAAAGAAATATTTAAAAATTTTAAAAAAAACAATGGGCTTATTGGTTTTGATAAAGAAATCTTTTCAAAAGAGTTGGCAAATTTATTTGGACATATAAACAACTTACACCCTTTTAGAGAAGGAAATGGAAGAACGCAAAGAATTTTTATTACAGAAGTAGCAAAACAGGCTGGTTACGAAATTGATTTTAGCGAAATCACAAAAGAAAGAATGATACAGGCAAGCATTGAATTTAAAGATAATAATCCAAAAAAAATGCACGAATTATTTATTGAAGTTTTAGATAAACAGATGATTGATAATTTAAGACCATTTAATCAGATGATGCGTAGTGATAAGGGTTGGGGTTTGGACGGTTGGAATAACATGTTTGTTGCAAACGCTCATTTTGGAAACACATATCAAGGCAATTTTATTGGAACAGATGGAAAGACCTTTGGATTACAATTAACAAAAGAAAGTGATACATTAGTAATTGATAGCGTTATAATTACGAGTTGTGAGCATATGAAATATTTAAATAAGCAGAATTTTAAAAAAGATGATATTCTTACATTAACACTACCAAAATTAGATAAAAACATAGATTATGAAGAGCAATTTGAAAAACTAAAATCTAAACTCACCAAAGACAACATCAAAAAAGACTACCCAGCCATATCCGATAATAACGCAAAAGTCATAGAATTATTTATTAGCACTCAATTAGCAAAATACCATGACAAACCAAACGCCCAACAAGCAATTTTAGAACAAATCCAAAGCAAACTGCCTGACATTGCCAGTGGTAAAATTAGCCTACCTGATTTGCCCAATCAAGATAAGGGCAAAGGACGCTAACGCTCCCTGCCCCTGTTTTTTACCACCCTATTCTCAACCAATTTTTTAATTTCTGTCTTTAATTCAGCTTGGTTGCTTGGTAAGTTATCAACATAAGCCTGATACTGTTTGGCAATATCTTTGTGTGTGGCTTGTATCGTCTTTAATTGGCTGGCGGTTGGTTTTTTATTGTTCTGTTTTATCCCTGTTCGCTCATCTTTGTGTATCACACCTTGGCGTTTATTATCTTTGTATTTAAACTGGTGTATCCGCCTTGTAGCTGTGGCTTCTATGCCCTGCTCTCTTAATTTCTCCACAAAATTCACTCGATAATTGTGTAAATCTTGCTTTCTAGGGTTTAACCGTTCGCCCTTGTCATTGGTGGCGTTTAACAATACATGAACATGGGGACTGTCTGTATCTAAATGCTGTGCCATAAAGAATTTATGACCGTCAAACTCTTCTTTAACAAGGTTTTTTACCGCCGTTTTCATCGCAATGGGGTTTGTGCCATTAGGCATGGAGAATACAAAATGAAAGGCTTCACGCCTTGAACCAGTTTCGTGTTTGTCGTGCATGCCCATTGCCAGCCAAGCACCCAACAGCTCTTTTTGTTCGTTTTTACCCTTGTATTTATTGCCATCTTGGTCTTCTATTTCAACTTTGCCATTACGACCGATATAATCAGCATGGGCTTGGGCTTTATTAGCCCCTTTTGATGAGCCACTGATTTTAACCACAACTTGCGGTAGTTTTTTATTAACGCCCTTGATTGCATTTAAAGCGGTTTTTTTAGCATTATAATTTGGTCTAACAGCACTAAAAGATGGCATACCGCCACTACTTGCTGATTTTTTGGTTTTTTTGGGTGTGCCAGCAAACCAATAATCAGGGTCATCATATATTTTTGCCATAAAAACTGTCCAATAAAATTAATAAATATCCGTGCTAGATTTTAATAAATCTTGCACAACTTTAATATGTTTTTGAATTTGATTATATAACTGGTTGATTGGTAATTCCATCTTATCACCAGCATTATTTGCTTTGGCTATTTGATTGACATTGACACCGATTTTAAACAATTCATAATTGGATTTTTTTAATACTTCTATTTCATCTCCTAACAATCTTTTTTGATTATATAAATGCTCCAATATTAAGGATATGGTATAATATTGGATAGAACTGTTGCTGTTATTTGCAAGTTTTTCTAAATACTCATAATCATAAATCGGAAGTGATATTTGTAATCTTTTCTTATCAACAGATATTTTCTTTCTTGATAAGGTTTGGGCTAATTGGTGGTCTTTTTGCAACTTAGCTTCTTGTATCTGCTTATTGCGATTTTGGATTTTCTGTTGGTGTTTTTCTATATAAATTTTTTTATTTTTTATGGCTTGAATTCTTAATTCATCTTGTAAATTTTTGTCAGAAAAATCATTTTGATTTTGGGTGGCTTCTGCACACATTGCCTTATCAATAAGTGCCAAAATTGCTTTGGTGCGTGATGACGAACCAAGCTCACTTTGAGCATAGCGATACAAAAAATCTTTGTGGTCTTGGGTTAAACCCAAGAGCTTAAAAGGCGATTTTGACATAAACACTCCAACCAACAAACAATGATAATAACAATATTATACCATATTTGACGGCGTTAGCCTATCCTGCAATAGAAAAAACAAAGAAAAAAGGTCAGATTTTTGGGTTGAGCTTGCAGGTATGGTTGTTATTTGTTTTCAAATGTTTTCCATAATTGGTTGATTTTTATGATTTTATTTTAAAATGTTTGTTTTTGTTTTCAATTATTTTCAAAAATGCTTGGCAATCGTTTTTCAATGTTTTAAAATGTTTTCAAATCATAGATTAGACCTTGACAAATGTTTTAAAGTGTTTTATAATGTTTTAAAACGTCAAAATTAAGGATTTACTATGGCTAAAAAAGACAAAGTGCCTGTTGTTGCGATACGCCAAATCGTTAAAATGCGTGATGATGAGTACCACAATTACAGTTATCGTGTGATTGCTGAACACCTTAAAAGTGAGTTTGGCATTGAAGTAACACCACAGGCAATAGGGTATCTTTACAGAAAAAATAAAGATAATTTTTCTAATCAAGTAGTTGCTGAAAAAACAGAAGAAAAAAAACCATTTTTTAAACCAAAACCACCAATGGCCACCATATCAGAACCTTTATTTGAAAAAGATGAAGAAACTGATTTAAAAGACTATTTTAGTTAAAAGGAAATCGTTATGAGCTATCCATTAGAAAACAGCATTCACTTTGTAATGCAATCAAAAGGCGGAGTTGGAAAGAGTGTTGTCAGCTCTTTAATGGCTCAATATCTTAAAGATAAGGTTAATAATCTATCTATTATTGATATTGACCCAAATAATAAAACATTGTCAAGTTATAAAAACTTAAATGTTAAGCAAATTGATATCATCAAAGATGATGAAAACATTGTAGACCAATCTAAATTTGATGTGTTTTTGCAAGATTTTTTACAAAGTGAAAATTCAACATTTTTGGTTGATACTGGTTCAGGTGAATATTTGCCACTTAACAACTATTTAACCATTATGGGTATTCCTGATATTATCAAAGATTTTGATAAAACAATGTATATTCATATCCCAATCAATTATGGACAAGCAGAAGATGACACAAAAAAATGCTTGCTCAAACTAACAGAAACTTACAGTAATGTTGGTATTATTGTTTGGGAAAATGAATATTTTGGAAAACCAACAACTGAATTTACTCAAACAAAAGCCTATAAGACTTTTGACAATATCATTGGGTCAATCAAACTTAAAAAGCTAAATGCTGATACTTTTGAAAAAGACTTCAAAACAATGATTAAACACGGTATGACTTTTGCAGATGTTAGAGAAGATGAAAAAGTATTTGAATTTTTTGGCAAAACTCGCTTACATCGCATAGAGCAGGACATTAACGCCCAAATTGACGCAGTTTTCAATCAAGCATAAATTAGGGTAGGGCGACAGTAGCGATATTGTCGCCTTTTTGACTTGGAGTAACCAAATGAATGAAACAAATGAAAAAGAGTTAATAGTTCAAGAAATTTTTAAAAGTACCAACGCCAAGATAACCGAAGATGACCCCCTTGTGGAAGCAATACTTGGTTTTAAGCACATCATCAAAGAAGCCAGTCAAGACCTAATCAACAACCGAGAAGACTTAAAAGAATGGGCTGGCATTTTCACTTCTCGCTTTGAAGATGATATAGCCGAAATTGCCCTAAAAAACAATGTCAAATTAGAGATTTTGGAACACGAAATCAGAGAAGTGGTTGAAGCGGTATCAAGCAAACTTGAAACCATCAGCGAAACCACTTTGACAGGCTTTGACGATAAGGCCAAAGATTTAAACATGCTTTTAACCAAATTGCAAATTAACCAAGAAAAAGAAAATAGTGAAAATTTTGATAGGCACTTTGCTAAGATTGATGAGCGATATAATCAGATACTGGCACTACAAAAACAAAACCATGCTTTTAGCAAAAGAGAGATGTTATTTGGTATGATAGGTTTGGTGGTTGGTGTGGTTTCTTGTTTGTTGGTGTTTCTTGTAGTAAGATAGGACTAAATTATGCCAACTTTTCAGATATATGGCGTAACCTTTCATTGGCGAGATGACAAATGGTATGCCACTTATGACAGACGCAATATTGAGATTGAAGAAGCTGTATCCGTTTTTGAAGACCCATACCGTATGACCGACATTGACAACCGATTTGATTATGACGAAATGCGTATGATAACGGTTGGATTAAGCAACAAAAGCAGATTGCTTACCGTTGCGTGGGTTGAAATAGACGAGCAAAATATCAAAATCATCACAGCTTTTAAAGCTGGACACAACCAAACGGAAGGCTACTATGCGTACAGACAGATTTAATTATGATGACGAGCGGTACAGCGAACAAGACATGCAAGCCGTTAAAGTAAATCGCAATACACACATTTACCCAAAATCTCTACAAAATTTTGACAATAACAGAGCCAAAGCTCTCACCAATAAGAACCAAACAGAGAGCCCACTGCTAGACAAAGATGTGTCTGATTGGCTTAGTCATCAAGACATTGAAACCAAACGCTATATTAACGATATGATACGCTTAGCAATGACAAGGTTACCACAATTAAGCAAGACTATGGCGTGATGTGAACCGCCTAGCAACCAGTCTATTTTTTCTTTGTCTTAATAGCCTAAAAACCAGCCACAAAAACCGATACAGCGGTGTCTGTGGCTACATTCTGATTATCTTGCCAAAATCTCATCAACCAAAGCAAAGCGTTTTCTTTCTCTCTCATCTAGCAAATGATGCTCCCATACTTGGACGATGCCAGTGTAATTCTTGTTTTTAAGATATAACTGTTCAATGCCTGTTGTTGATACTTTGTTTAAGTTTGCTTGGACAAATATGTCAGCATAAGAAACCAGCTTTTTAAAGTCTTGTTTGAGCTGTTGCTGTTTTTGTTCTTTTTCAGCTTTTGCTCGTGCCTTTTCATCTGCCTTGGCTTGTTTAATCTGTTCAGCGGTAGGGTGGTCTTTTATCTCATCGTCTGTGTACCATTCTGATGGTATAAAATCAAGCGTTTTTAAGCACTCTACATACTGACCTTGTAGATGCACATTACTTATCTCATCAATGACAAGCTCAATGTCTTTATCTAGTTTTTTAGCAACTTTTGCACCAAATACGGCTAATTGTTTTGGTGTCATTTTAAAATTAACAAATAGGTTGGGATTTTGTGGTTTATCATTATTTTTTGTTTTGTCATGTATTTTTTTAGTTTGCTCACTTGTATTGATATATGAAAATGTTAATCCAGTTACTGCTCTTCCTGTTTTATGCTGTTCATACTCAATTTTAATTGGTGTATGTTTATGTATCTCTTTAATAGCCTTATTAATAACATACAATTTAAAATCAGAGAATTTTTTGTAAGTTTCCACACAATCAAACTTTTCACGCAAATGTTCAATTGTATAATAGCCTTTATTTTCCATGGAACTTAATACCATTTCAAGCATTATGATACCATAAGCACCTAAATTGATTATCCATTCTTTTTGATATTGCGTCCAAAAATTACCAGTTGTTTTATCAAATACAGTTAGCATTTCAATGACTGTATTATCAAGCCTTACCTTAATTTTTGCTTCATTTTCAATATAATCACATTCAGAAACCCAATTAACACCTTTTTTAGCTTTACCGTTTTGTGTTTTATACCAAAAGAAAAAATTTCTATCCAAAATACTGTCAGCAACCTTTTCCAACTCTGAATAAAAAGATTTTCCTTTTAATTTATATTCATCAGCAAACTCTTGTGCCAAGATGTAAAAAACACGATTGGTAGGATTTTTTTCAATCTGTTTTCTAACAATTGGTGATAAAAACAAAATCAATCTACGCTCATTTAACGTTAAATTACTGATGGCGTGCAATAGACGATTTTGAATAACAATCAACTCTTGACTATTAGCATATGTCATTTCTCTATTTTTTGTTTCTTCAACCAATTTTGTGGTTGTAGTAACCGCTGGCAATGACGGCTCTTGTGTCATCTCTGTACGTTTAAACAAATCAGCAATTGGAAAGGGTGGGTCAATCCTGTCAGGGTTTTCATGGGGTGGTAGTGGTTTTGGTGGGGGTGGTATATCATCTTGCACAGGTGTAGGTGGGGGTGGGGGTGGCACATACACCCCAGTCAAAAAATCAATTACAACAGGGTCGTTTAGGTCAAGATGAAATTTTTGTACCACTTTGAGCTTGTTGCGAACATCTTCATTCCAAGTCTCTCTCATGAAATCCACCAAACTGTTGAAATGGATTTGTTCAGACCGTGTTAGTTCTGAAAATTTTCTAGACATATCAATACCTGAATATACCAAAAGCAAAGATTTCAAGGTCATTATAACACAAAATATGAAAATTAAAAATATTTTTCGTTATATTTACCATAAACTTCGCACTTAGTACCATAAACTTCGCACTTAGTACCATAAACTTCGCACTTAGTACCATAAACTTCGCACTTAGTACCATAAACTTCGTCATATTTCGTCTCAACCTATTGATTTTAAAAGAAAAAAACCTCCCTAAAATTAGAAAAGTATAAAAGTTATTAAAAATAATAAAAAGCAAAACCGCAAAAATTCACGAAAACCACAAAATCTTAGCAAAGCGGTTTTGCTTGTTGTTTTTGATTTATTTTTTCTTTTGTCTTTCTAGTAAAAATAACACATGCCTACCAGTACCAAACAAAATACGCCCCAGAACGCACACAGAAGCCCCTTAGAGCCACAGAAAATCAATTTAGGTACAAACCTACCACCCACACCCAAAAACACGCTTAGAACGCATTTTAGAGCGTTTTAGGAAAATTCAATTTTATCACCCAAGCAACATCACAAACTAACATCAGCAAACTTTGGTACATGCCATCAAATGCACACCACAGTCTGATATCCCCTTTTTTCTTTTGTCTTTCTAGCAAACACCACACATCGCACACCACTTTACTGTTTTTACTGGTTAAATTTTTTTTGTTTTTCTAACAAACAACTATTGCATTAAGAACAATTGTCGGTT